>JAYVXJ010000248.1:0-2092 GCA_043785285.1 Chitinophagaceae bacterium | reverse complement strand
TCATACATGGTATATGATGCTGTTCGCAAACTGCATTTATTTTTTTTGCTTCCAGTATACCACCCGATTTTGAAAATTTAATATTCACATAATCGCATGCCCCGGCCCTGATTAGTCGTTTGGCATCGTGATGGTTGAATACACTTTCATCCGCCATTATTTTTATGGGAGATAATTTTCTCAGTGCTGGTAATTTGTCGTCATCCCAATGGCGCATCGGTTGTTCGCAAAACTGGATATTGTATTTGCCGATTTCCTGCAGTACCCTTACGGCAGTTTCGAAACTCCATCCCTGGTTGGCATCTATGCGTAATAATAAATCATCCCCAACAGCCGAGCGGGTTTGTTTTATCCGTTCAATATCTTCTGCTCCGTTTTTACCCAATTTTATTTTTATGATTCTTACTCCTTGTATTTTGTAATTCAATGCAGTTGCTGCCATAGCAGCAGGCGTGTCAATGCCGATGGTAAGATCTGTTTCCATTTCTTTTTTACCGCCACCTAAAAATTGATACAGGGGCATAGCAACCTGCTTTGCGGCAAGATCATATAGGGCCATATCAAAAGCACTTTTTATGGTAGCATTAAAAGCGGTGAAGGCATGCAGTTCATTCATCCTTCCCTCAATATCCAATGCGTTTTTAGATTTCCAGATTTTTGCAAAATCTTTTGCCATTTCAAAGCAGGTTGCCTGAGTTTCTCCCACAATCATTGGAAAAGCGGACCATTCGCCTACTCCATAATACCCGGCATCAGTATGCACCGGGATGAAAATATTCTGGGCAAAATCCATCGTTCCGGTAGCAATGGTAAAAGGCTGCATAGGAATGCTGAATTTATAAATCTCGGTCTTGATAATCTTCATGAAAGTTGTATGTTTTCGTCATTCAATTAATAAACAGGTGATAGAAAAAGAAAATGCCCGTTTAGTCGTTTAGACGTTGAGGTAAAAAACGCCTAAACGGCAAACTAAGTATTATTTTTTTATGAAACGGCCATGATCTTAGGTACAAGAATTTTCAAAAGTACTTTAAATTTTTAAAATGTCTTTCTTATCATTATTTTTTATTTTTATGCCTTTCATTTTTATAAATTAAAATTTTCAAAACCTATATTTTATTACTTATCTTTCCGTTATGAAGATAAAGCCTTGGCTCGCATTTGCATTGATTACTACTATTTCCTGGGGCGTATGGGGTGCCTTTATTGAAATACCTGAAAAAAATGGATTCCCTGCAACATTGGGATATGTCGTGTGGGCATTAACCATGATCATTCCTGCGGTGATAGCACTGAACAGAATACACTGGAAATTAGAGACCAACAAAAAGGCCATCTTTTATGGTTTATTGATCGGTATCTCGGGCTCAGCCGGGCAATTAATTTTGTTCCAGGCGCTTAGAACAGGGCCGGCCTATCTGGTTTTCCCCATTGTATCTTTATCGCCGCTGGTTACTATATTACTTTCCATATTAATTTTAAAAGAGAAGGCTTCTACAAAGTCCTGGATTGGTATTGTAATCGCATTGATCGCAATACCCCTGCTTTCTTATCAGCCTGCCGCCAATGGTCAAAAGTTCGGATTTTTGTGGATATTTCTTGCCCTAACCGTCTTTTTAATTTGGGGTATCCAGGCTTATTGCATGAAGGTGGCCAACAATCACATGATGGCGGAAAGCATTTTCTTTTATATGATGATGTCGGGTTTGGCTTTAATTCCAGTGGCCTTACTAATGACAGATTTCGGGCAACCCATCAACTGGGGTTTTAAAGGCCCTTACATGGCAGCGGGCATTCAACTCCTCAATTCTATCGGGGCATTATTTATAGTGTACGCATTCCGCTACGGACGGGCAATTATAGTCAGCCCTTTAACAAATGCAGGCGCTCCGGTTATTACTATTATATTATCGCTTATTATGTATGGAGTTTTTCCACACAGTATCATCCTGGTAGGAATGGTATTGGCGGTTGCAGCTATTTTTTTTTTAGCCGATTAATACAACGAATTGAATGGCTGTTGAAAAAATGATTACAAGGAATATGGTATCCGCTGTTTTACCTTTTAAAAAGAAAGAAATACTTTTAAACG
>JAYVXJ010000247.1:0-7063 GCA_043785285.1 Chitinophagaceae bacterium | reverse complement strand
GCAGGCAGCGGCATCGGGGGCAATGGGGATCAGTTCCAGTTTAATTATGCCAGCTTAAGTAAGGATGAAGAGTTTATTATGCATGTGGCCAGCCAGGATGTTGTTAATCCGCAGAATCAGGCAGGCATCATGATGCGGGATAGTGTAACGGATATTTCAAGGTTTATATTTATTGGCAAAACAGGCGATAATAATCTATCCCTGGTATACCGGTCCACGCCGGGTGGACTGGCAGTAAGTTCCAGTAACGCCAACAGCACCAATGCCAGCTATTTCCGGATCGTGAAGTCGGGAACCCAGTATAGTGCATTTTATGGGTCCAGCAAAACAGGGCCCTGGACCCAAATGGGTGCTACGCAGGATCTGGGATTTGGTACACAGACCATCTTTAATGGTATGGCCGTATCCAGCCTGGCAACGACTACCTCTACAGCAACTTTTGATAATTTAACGGAAAATGCGTCCACGTTGCCAGTACAGCTGCTGAATTTTACCGCAATCAATGTTCAAAATCAATATGTATCCCTGAGTTGGCAAACATCCATGGAAGAAAACAACGACCATTTTGAAGTAGAACGGAGTACCGACGGATCTCATTTTACCAAAATTGTAACTGTGAAAGCGGTTGGGAACAGCAGCATAACCCAATCTTATTCAGCAATGGATAATGAACCAGTGAAGGGCATTAATTTATACCGGTTAAAACAAGTGGATTACGATAACCATTTCTCCTATTCACCTGTAGTAACCGTGAAATTCGGTTCCGGAGTTGCGCCTTTGGTTTATCCGAATCCGGTAAATTCTGTATTTACTGCGGTTCAGGGCAGTGAGCTGATCCGGGAAATCGTGATGTATAATATTCAGGGAAGGGCTGTGCAATTCGCTATGGGCAATTCCACCGGGGAGGATATGAAGGTGAATATTTCCGGCCTGGCCAAAGGAATTTATATTCTTAAGATTAAAACGGATTCAAAAATCTTCCAGGTTAAGATAGTAAGGGAATAAGAGAGTACGTTTATTTGGAAGGCGGAAGGAGAGGAACGGGCTTGCCCTTGTGGCAGGTTCTGCACCAGACCCTGCCCCTGGTGGTCATGGTACCGGTAAGTTTTAGATTAAAATACTTTTTGTTCAGCTTCATGGTCATCCGCAACATGTCCCGGGCGATGCGTTTATTCTGAAGTTCATCGGTAGCGTAGTCAATAGTAAAATCATTACCATTTTGTGTGCCCGGGTGGCAAAACAAACAGTTTACACCCAGTTGAACGCCGAAGCTTTCCATCACAAAGTCCATATCCTTATCACTGATCTTTTTAGAAAGAACTTTCAGGTTTTTATAGACAGGCTTTTCTTCTTCCGGTGGCCGGGCAGCGATTATCCCGAATAAAGCAAATCCGGTAAGTCCGGTGAGGACAATGATTTTTTTATAGGGTATAAACATGGGTGGATTTACCATTTTGAATCCATCATTTTCCCGGATGCTCCTTTCCCCTGTGGCAGGTCATACATTCCACAACAGGAAGTGCTTCCCCTTCTTCGCTCCGGTTATAACTGAAATATTTTTTATTGATCTTAGCCGTCATTTTATACATCTTACGCGCAATCTTCTTTTCGGGCTTATTATCACTCGCAAAATCCAGGTGATGATTAGTGCTGTCTTTATTTGGGGCATGACAAAAACCACATTTTACACCCAGCGCTTCTTTAAAACCATCCATTACCTTATCCAGATCTTTTATGCTGATATTTTTCGGCAGCACTTTCAGATTTTTAAACTTTTGTTCTTCCGGTGGTTTGGTGGCTGCAATGCCGCCTGCAATAACAAGACTTAACATAACCGCTACGCCGGTTTTTCTGCTTAAGATCATATAACCTGATTTTGATTCTAAGCTAATCAATATTTCTGAAAACTGCATAGGGAGGGAGGGTTAAAAATTTAAAATGCATTTGTAATCATTTATAAAATAACCAATCCCGATCGATTATTTCCTTTACTTTGCTCCCCCTTTATGGTAAAAAAACAAGCTGCAATAGGATTTATTTTCATCACCCTGCTGATCGATGTTATCGGCTGGGGGCTGATCATACCTGTTATGCCCCAGCTTATTTCCGGTTTAAAACACATTCCGGTGAATCAGGCAAGCCGGGAAGGCGGCTTGTTGCTTTTTGTGTATGCTTTTATGCAATTTATTTGCGCGCCTATTCTGGGTAACCTGAGTGATCAATATGGACGACGTCCTGTACTGCTTTTTTCTTTATTCGGATTTGGAGTGGACTACATATTCATGGGCTTTGCGCCTACTTTCGGATGGTTATTTTTGGGCAGGACGATTTCCGGGATCACGGGCGCCAGCTTTACCACCGCTACAGCCTATATTGCGGACATCAGCGATGAAAAAACGCGGGCAAAAAATTTCGGTTTGGTTGGTGCTGCATTTGGATTGGGTTTTATTATTGGTCCGGCCATTGGCGGATTATTAAGTGGATGGGGAATCCGCGCACCTTTTTATGCCGCAGCCATCCTTACGCTTGTCAACTGGATGTATGGATATTTTGTGCTTCCGGAATCCCTGAGTCTGGAACACCGGCGCCCTTTTCATTGGAAACGGGCGAATCCACTGGGTTCTCTGATGCATCTGAAAAACTATCCTGCGCTTGGCGGATTGATCCTGGCCCTTGCGCTGGTCTATCTGGGTTCGCATGCGGTTCAGAGTAACTGGAGTTATTTTACGATGTATCGTTTTAAATGGACACCCAAAACAGTAGGTATGTCCCTGGCTGTTGTCGGTGCCCTGGTTGCTTTAGTGCAGGGCGGACTTATTCGGTGGATCACGCCGAAAATTGGAAATGAAAAAAGTATTTACATCGGTTTATTATTATATGCCGGGGGTATGTTTCTCTTTGCCTTCGCTTCACAAAGCTGGATGATGTTTGTATTTCTGATCCCTTATTGTTTGGGTGGTATTGCGGGGCCCGCTTTGCAAGCCATCATGTGCGGCCACGTTCCACCCAATGCACAAGGCGAGTTGCAAGGCGCACTTACCAGTGTGATGAGTCTGACGGCTATTATCGGGCCACTGCTGATGACCAACCTGTTTGCTTATTTTACCAGCCTGCAGGCACCATTGCTTTTTCCCGGCGCACCATTCCTGCTGGGCGGTTTGTTAATGTTATCCAGTAGTATTGTTGCCTATAAAAGTTTAAAACAGAATTGATAATCCGGAAATTCTGCGTATATTTGCACCGTTAAGTTGATAGGCATTTAGTAAGTAAACAAACATTCTGCTACGCAATCTTCAGTACGGTTAGTTAGTCTTCTTTACTCCTGCTTTTTGTCAGCTGTTTTTTTATCATTTAATTTTTTATTTTAAGTATGAACATTTATGTTTCAAATTTAAGCTTCAACGTAACCGATGAAGACTTAAACGAGTATTTTGCAGAGTACGGTGAAGTTTCATCTGCTAAAGTTATTCTTGACAAATTCACTCAGAAATCACGTGGATTTGCCTTTGTTGAAATGTCAGACGAAGAAGCTGCTAAAAAAGCAATCCAGGAATTGGATGGCGCTTCTGTAGATGGCAGAACCATCAATGTATCTGTCGCTAAGCCTCGCGAAGAACGCACCGGTGGTGGTGGTAACAGAACTGGCGGCGGCGGTAATTTTCAGAAAAGAAATAACTTAAGCAACAGCAATAGCAGATATTAATCGTTTCTAATTCAATAGCCGTTGATCCCGGAAATTATCGGGATCAACGGCTATTTTATTTTACCCATGCCGAGAGGGATGGGTAAAACTGGTTTACCAATGGCCATTTTTCCATCTCCAGCCATTATGGTGACTTTCCCAATAACCATCGTGCCAGCTATAAGCTGGTCTGCGGCGTGCCCAATGTCCTGCCCGCCAACGGTAATTACCCCGGGACCACACCCAGTCGCCGCTGATCCATACATAATCCCGTCCGGGAGAAACGGTTCTGCTGTATACGACATCATGGGGACGCGTTGCCACTACTCCCGGACTGCAGCCGACCCCGGCGAACAGCACGCCGGTGAATGCGGCCAGTAACCATTTTTTCATTTTCGGGTTATTTAATTTAAGTGAATTCAAGCAAAACCCGTTCTCTTTTCAAAGTAAAAATTAAAAAGTAAAAATTAAAAAGTAAAAATCTGAGTACCATCCGATTAGAAGAAATCCTGAACCAGGGTCCTTTTACCCTTTTTATTTAATTGCCATCTTGTGTAGGTTTTTCTACAGCGTAATTGCGGAAATAGGAACTGAACTGCCGGGGATATGCTTAATTTGCAAAAACTTAATGTAATGATTAGTGGAGCCGGGATTGCCGCCCCGTTAACGGCCAAAGATTTTACAACCGACCAGGAAGTGCGATGGTGCCCGGGTTGCGGTGACTATTCCATCCTGGCCCAGGTGCAAAAAGTAATGCCCCAGATTGGTATTCCACGCGAAAATATAGTGATTATTTCGGGGATTGGCTGCAACAGCCGGTTTCCTTATTATATGAATACCTATGGCATGCATTCCATTCACGGAAGAGCGACTGCCATTGCCTCCGGGTTAAAAGCAAGCCGCCCTGAACTGAGTGTGTGGATCGTAACCGGAGACGGGGATTCCTTAAGTATTGGTGGAAACCATACGATTCATTTGCTGCGCCGGAATTTTGATGTTAACATCCTGTTGTTTAATAATCAGATCTACGGACTCACCAAGGGTCAGTATTCACCTACTTCAGAAACAGATAAGCTGACTAAGTCAACGCCCTTTGGAAGTATTGATCATCCCTTTAATCCGCTGGCCCTGGCCATGGGAGCGGATGCCAGCTTTGTGGCCCGGAGTATGGACCGGGATCCGAAACACCTGCAGCAAATGCTGATGCGCAGCCATCAGCATAAAGGATCCTCTTTTCTGGAGATCTATCAGAACTGTAATATCTTCAACGATGGGGCTTTTGCCATTTTTACAGAGAAGGGATCCAAGCCGGCCGAAACGATTTTTCTGGAACAGGGAAAACCGCTGATTTTCGGAGCTCATCAAAACAAGGGTATCCGGTTGAACGGACTCCGGCCTGTGGTAGTGGATTTAGGTGATGGCGTACAGGCGGAAGACCTGTGGATTCATGATGAAAAAGATTTTTATAAAGCCCAGATACTGGTCAGGATGTTTGATGATCCGAATGGGGATACCCATCTCCCACGCCCGTTTGGGGTTTTCTTTGAAACGGAACGTCCCTGTTATGAAGATATGCTGAATCTCCAGATAGAAGAAGTAATCAATTCCAAAGGGAAGGGGGACCTCAACAAACTATTGCGCGGCCGGGAAACCTGGACCATTCCATCCTGACCTTATGGGCAAGCGATAAAAATAAAAGTCCCGCCGAAGCGGAACTTTTCATTCGTTATTTCACAGAGAAATGTGGTAGGGGTAAAAAAAATGCCGGCGATAAACATCGCCGGCCTGAGCTTACCTCTGAAACCACAAAAAGAAATCGTTAAGGGCAATCGTTGAACAAAAAATCATCAGAATCTACGTGCGTTAAAGGGTCTGTTTGTATTTGATTATGGGAAATTGGAAATATTATCCGCGAAAACGCCGGATGGATGGATTCTACAGGATATGGGAGTTTATCTTCTTCATAAACTGAACCCTATTGGTTTCAGAAGGCCCTTAGAATATGGACATTGGATAGGTCCGGGTTGGAAAGACGGAAAAAGAAAATAGCGGATTAAAAGTAACTACAAGTTTTCTATTAACAATGTGATTTTTTTAAATTCAGGGAAAACCTGGGGTTGCGTTAGCAGTGTACATTTCCATCACTTTCTCAGCATCGGCAAAAGTTTTATTTTTCTTATAATTATACCACCATTCCGGGGCTGTTTTTTTAAAAAGGGTGTCGAGATAACGCATGCCGAAAAGATTCCAGGCTCCTTTCAGTTTTCCGGCAAACCCGGATTGCATAGCGCGCAGGCTCATGGCAAATCCACTGTCAATATATTCCATATGATGCCAGTATCCCGCAGGCATAAATAACGTATCTCCATGATCCAGGATCAACTCATAGCCCCGGGCCAGCCGGAGGGCAGGGAATTTTCCCGGATCCAATTTGTTGTGGGCACGGTCAAAATATCGTTCAAAGTTCACCAGGCTGAGCACTTCCCAGGGTTTCCTGTATAATTTATGCTGTTCTTCATATGGAAACAGCAATACCCGTTTTTTACCCATGAACTGGGTATGGAAAATATGGGAGAGATCAATGTCGAAGTGCATGTGGGTAATGGATCCCTGACCTCCGGTAAACAGCATAGGGTATTTTTTTACAAATCCTTTACTGTATTGCTCAGGCCAGGTGAAATCCTTTATGATCTGGGGTGCGTGGTCGAAAAGATTAAATAAAAATATCCGCCATTCCGCAGGACCTTTCCGGATCAGATCAATGTATTCTCCAAACTTCATGTAGTCATCAGCTGTGTTGATCGGTGTGTAGGCATCACTTTTAACATTATTGTAGATGCCAACTTTCACGTCTCCGACCACCGCTTTAAAAAAATCCCAATTCCATTTATCGTAGGCAGGCCATTTTCTTGCAAGTCCGGTAATCACCACTGGTTTGAGCGGGTCATAGTAACTGCTTTTGAAATCTGCTGATGAAATTTCTTCCACCCGGTCCACAGCCTGTAAAAGCATATCCCTCATTTCCGGCAAAATTAGTGTAAAGGATTAATTCCGGTTGTTTTCCCGGCACGGCTTTTTCATATATTGCTGTATGCTTTTGACTTTACATCCCCATAATCCCCAACAAAGGAATGTTAAAACTATAGTGGATTGCCTTTTATCGGGCGGAGTAATTATTTACCCGACGGATACGATTTACGGACTCGGTTGTGATATATTTCAGCATAAGGCCATTGAGCGGATCTGTCAGATTAAACAGATCAATCCAGAAAAGGCACAACTTTCATTTGTATGTTACGACCTCAGCCATTTAAGTAATTATACCAAAAGTATTTCAACACCTTTATACCGGGTATTGAAAAATCATTTGCCCGGGCCGTA
>JAYVXJ010000246.1:0-2103 GCA_043785285.1 Chitinophagaceae bacterium | reverse complement strand
AACCTATCCCACCCGGATTTCCGGAAGGGATAAGGCAGACAAAGGAGAATTAAAATGAGTACCTAAATATACCTTTTTATGAAAATCTGCTGGTTTATCTTATTCACAAGTTTTACCCTTTCCGGAACTGTCAACGCTCAAGGGCTGAGTAATATCTTTTCTCAAAAGTCCTCGGATTTGAAATCCGTAGCTAAGCAAATCGCACTCTTACAGCTATACATTGGCTGGGTAGAAAAAGGATACAAGATTGCTCAGAAAGGTTTGACAACTATTGGTAAGGTTAAGAACGGGGAGTTCAATCTTCACAGCTTATTTTTTAGTTCCCTGTCCGCTGTTAATCCGGCTATTAAGAAATATTCTAAGGTCGCAATAATTATTTCGGATCAGTTATTCATTGCGCAGAATTTTAGAAAGATTTTAGGTATAAAACACCTGACACCTGCTGAATTCAGTTATTTGCAAACGATTTATTCGAATATGTTAATTGCCTGCACCAATTCACTGGATGAACTGATTGAGGTGATTTCGGATAATACTTTTCAGATGCACGATGTTGAGCGAATCAGGCGTATTGATCGAATCTATTCAGATATGGAAGGAAAGGTTGGTTTTACTAAACGGCTTGCAGGTGAGGTTTCGACATTGTCCGTCCAAAGGTTGGCTGAGGAAAATGATATTGAGTTTTTACAAAAAATGGAAGGAGGATGAAAAAGTTTATTGTGTTGCTTTTGTTTATTCCGGGGTTGGGATCTTTTAGTTGTAAGGCCCAAAGTTATGAACTCCAACGCCTTGTTTTAGATATTGAAAAGCTGGCCCAGCTCAAAAGCATACTGTCCGATTTGGAAAAGGGGTATCAGATATTGGAAACTGGCTATACCACAATTAAAAATATTTCAGCAGGCAATTTCAATTTGCATAAAGCATTCCTGGATGGATTGCTGGAAGTAAGTCCGTCAGTTCAAAAGTATTATCGGATTTCCCGAAAAACTCGATTTTGACGGATTGCATTATCGAACCGCTCGAGTCAATGAAGCCATGAGGCTGATATATAGGCTGAGTGCGGGTTTCAGAGAAGAGTCAGAAGAAAAAAAAGCGGGAATTTTCGATAATTCCCGCGTGGTACCCGAGACG
This sequence comes from Chitinophagaceae bacterium, assembly GCA_043785285.1. Lineage (GTDB taxonomy): Bacteria > Bacteroidota > Bacteroidia > Chitinophagales > Chitinophagaceae > Puia. The sequence continues at coordinate 972 of JAYVXJ010000246.1, read as the reverse complement.
GGAATTGAACCCGTACCCGCATTTCTGCAGACAGGATTTTAAGTCCTGCGCGTCTACCTGTTCCGCCACCCGGGTATGCCTTTAAATAAAAAATTCCACCCCTTTCAACGAATGGAATTCCTGAGCGGAAGACCGGGCTCGAACCGGCCACCCCGACCTTGGCAAGGTCGTGCTCTACCAAATGAGCTACTTCCGCATATCATCCTATAATAAGAACTATTCCGGGACGGCAAAATTAAGCATTCTGCACCTCCTCCAAAAATGTATTGTTACTTGTATTCCGGTGTATACAATGTATTGGCAGGAATAACAACTTCCGGCTTGCCTTTATAACGATGGATGTACAAACCATAACTGGCCCCGATCAGGAGAGCCACAACACAAAACAATTCCAGATAAAACAGGAATACAGAAGAGTTCACCCAGTTATAAGTGATATCCTTCAGCTTAGGATCTTTGTATTCTATCGGTTCCTCTTGCATAAGAATCAGTTAATTACACGGCAAAAATAACAGATTCGGCGAAAAAATCATCTTTTATCCTCCACAATTTCAGCAAATGTTTCTTTTCCCCACACAAAGTGCTTCCAGGCAACACTATGCTGATACCAGCCTGATAACGTCGCCCTTCTCCGGGAGGGAAAAAGGCTTTGACTCTGCTTAAAAAACAGCCATTTCACAAAGGCCAGATGTGCTTCCATAATGGCAAAAAAGTATACCGCTTCCCCGGCAAATAAGGATTTCCACGCAGAAATGATGTCCATTAAAATCCGCAACGGTATTTTCCAGAATGATTGCCGCCTGGGTAAATTCTTTGCCAGCATGATCATGTTGTTACGGAAATTCAGGAATACCTTTCTTTCATTTCCTTTTGGTAAAGTGCCGCCACCTACATGGTATACTACCGAAGCAGGGCAAACATATATTCCATACCCGGTCAATTGCAAACGCCAGCAAAAATCAATCTCCTCCA
>JAYVXJ010000245.1:0-2105 GCA_043785285.1 Chitinophagaceae bacterium | reverse complement strand
GGGCAATCAAAATCGCGATAAGCGCTTTCTTACTCACATTACAGGGTTTAACTGATAAAAAAACCACCGCCAGCAGGCAATGGTTCGTTTACTATTTTTTATGTTACTCCACCCACCCGCTACTCAACGCCGGGCTTCTTTGCTTCCGGATGATGTTCTACTTTCTTAACCGGTGTTTTGCTTTGTTCATACTGATACCGGTCGAATTTGTTACGAAGATTACGGTAAGAATCTCCATCTCCTATAAAGGCAAGGATGAACCAGATAAACAATAAACATGGAACGGCAACGGTCATAACCATATTCTTAATTTCATGACCCAGGTGCATGAACTCGGCAATAATGAAAAATGCTTTTGCCAGGGTCATGATAATGAAAACCCCATTCAGAATATGCTTGGGAAGAAAATCCGTTTCGTAATAAAGGATCGCAATCGCCAGTTCAAAAACCGTGATGGCAGATAATACCCAGAATGTTCTCCAGATGAGCCGGGTATCAAAACTGTGTTTGTCGGCGTGTTGCGTTTGCGGTGTTGCTGTTGTTGCTGAATCCATATTGGAAATAAATTAAATTATAACAGATAAAAACAGGTAAACACAAATACCCAGACCAGATCAACGAAATGCCAGTACAATCCGGCTTTTTCAATCATCAGGTAATGCCCTTTTTGTTCGAACACTCCTTTATACGTCATGATGAACATAATAATATTAATGATGACCCCCGAGAATACATGAAATCCATGAAAACCGGTAATGGTAAAAAAGAAGTTTGTAAAATTAGTGGTTGATTGTGTGCCGTCGATATTCATGAATGGATTTCTTCCCCACCAGGCGCCTTCCAAATGCAGGTGCGTCCATTCCCATGCCTGGCAACCCAGAAAAGCAAATCCACCGAGAATAGTAAAAAATAACCATTTCAGAACGCCTTTCCGGTCGTTATTGTGTCCGCATCCAACAGCCATTACCATGGTTACGGAACTCATGATCAGGATAAACGTCATCAGACTCACAAAAGCCAGGGGCACCGGCATTTCTCCAATGAAGGGAAAGGTCTTGAATACTTCATTGGGGTTAGGCCAGGAGTTCGAAGACATGCGAATGGTTCCGTAAGAGATCAGCAATGCGCCAAACGTAAAAGCGTCACTCATCAGGAAATACCACATCATGAGCTTACCGTACTCTACATGAAACGGACTCTTTCCGCCACTCCACCATTTTTGACCCGCAGGAACTGCTTGTGCCATGAGATTGTTTTAGTCTGGTTCGCAAATTTATCTAACAAAAGGCATACTTACTGTACCCATAAAAAGAAAATAAACAGATAAATCCAAAGTAAATCTACAAAATGCCAATAGGTGGCTACCACTTCAACCGGCACACTGTTATAACTGCGTATCCGCGTATTTCCGGACCTCACAAACAGGGTCAGTAATGCAATTACACCACCCAGCACATGAAGTGCATGTAAGCCTGCAATAATGTATAAAAACTGCGCTGCGCCGGATCCCCTCAAAACCATTCCGTTTACCCATAAATGCCGGAAACCGGTAAACTGAAGCAACATAAACACAAGGCCCAGTATTGCGGTAACGCCGATCCCTTTTTTATATTTTATCATGGTCCTTTCCCGGAAAGATTTCACGGAAAGATACATGGTCAGGCTGCTGATCAATATTACGGCAGTCGAATACCAGAATGCCACAGGCACTTCAAAACGCGTCCATCCGGGCTGTTCCCGTTTTACCAGATACGCACTGGTGAGTCCGGCAAACATCATGATAATGCTTGCTATGCCTACCCATAAAGTAAATTTATGAGGATGTATTTTTTTATTCTGGTCAACCACGTTTGCAAATTCTAGTGAATGGTTCATCTGGCTCAGTTCAATACATGTACTTTATCAATCAGTAAAGCCAGCAATACCACCGGCAGATAAATATAACTTCCAAACATCACGCGTCTTGCCGCCTTGCTGGTCATATCCAGATATAACCGCACACACACCGCTACCATAAACAGGTTGGCAATAAGCACTACAAAAAGACTTACCATTCCGCTCATGCCATTAAAGTAAGGCATCACGCCTACCGGCAACAACAGGAG
>JAYVXJ010000244.1:0-7088 GCA_043785285.1 Chitinophagaceae bacterium | reverse complement strand
TGCCACCATACAGGTAAAAGGCACTACCATCAATACAATTACTGATCAGAAAGGGGTTTATGTGTTAGATCAGGTAGATGAAAAGGCTATATTGATTATTTCTTATGTGGGGTATTTATCAACCGAGGTTCCTGTTAACGGGAAAAACGAACTCAATATTCCGCTGCAGGGAAATGCCAATAACCTGAATCAGGTGGTGGTTATCGGTTACGGTACCGCTAAGAAGAAAGATGTGGTTGGTGCAATTGATGTGATTGCTGCAAAAGATGCGGGATCAACCACATCCACCAATCTTTCCCAATTGCTTATAGGAAAGGCAGCAGGTGTACAGGTGGTTCAGGATAATGGAACTCCGGGTTCCGATGCCCAAATCATTGTGCGCGGAACAGGTTCTTTCACGAATGTGGATCCCCTGTATGTAATTGATGGCATCCAGGGTGACAAAAACCTGTTCAATACCCTGGCGCCGCAGGATATAGAGAATATCACCATTTTAAAGGATGCTTCGGCTACAGCCATATATGGCGTAGGTGGCGCCAATGGCGTGGTGCTGGTAACGACCAGAAGAGCCCGTTCCGGCGCACCCAAAATAACATTCACCACACAATGGGGTTTTGCCAAAGCCTGGAAACAACTGCATTTACTGAAAGCGGCCCAATATGTGGACCTGCTCAACGATTTTGCTGCCACCAACAATACAACACTACCGGCCAAGTTCAATACCAATTCCGTGCTGGTAGATAGTAACGACTGGCAGAAACAAATATTCCGCCAGGGCCTGGTATCAGAAAATGATATAAATATCAGCGGTGGTAGTGATAAAGTATTATACAATTTATCGGTTGGCTATCAAACGCAACAGTCTATCGTAAAAGATTATTCCTTCAAAAAAATGAATTTGCGTCTGGGCCTCGATGAAACCGTTGGCCGGTTTCACCTTGGTCAAACACTGAGTATCCGGTATACCAATACCAATGGACAACAGGCGAGTCTGGTGGATGCCCTGGGATACTCACCTTACAAGCCGGTTCATGATCCGAATATCCTGGGAGGATATTCTATCGGTTCTAATGTGGAAGATTTCAGTAATGTGGATAATCCGCTGCAAGGCGTGAATGTTCACCGCTCTATCAACCGGGATTTTGTATTCTTTCCTCAGTTGTTTGGCGAAGTGGCCCTGATCAGGGGATTGAAATTCCGAACCCAGTTTTCAGCCGAAATCGGGGGCGGGAGAAACACCGGATATCAATATCCCTATATTGCTTCCAACTACCTGGGCTTTACCCGGCAGGCCAACCTGAATTACTACGATTATAATTTTTATGTGTGGGAAAATTATTTTTCTTACAACAAATCCTTTGGCCACCATAACTTTTCAGCAACCCTGGGGAACAGTTATATTCAGGCGGGAAATACCTTTACCTTAAATGGAACCGGTTCCAATATACCCAACGACAATCTGCAAAATATAAGTGTATCTCCTTCACAAACGGTAACCTATTCCAATGTGAATTATGCCCAGCCGGCTGTCCTTTCCTATTTCGGGAGATTGATTTATTCCTATAATGATAAATACAGTCTTTCTTTAAGTATGCGTAGAGATGGTGCTTCCAACTTTGGCTCCAATTACAAATTTGGTAATTTCCCCGGGGTAGGCGCTGCATGGAATTTCGGGGAAGAGAATTTTATTAAAAGAAGGGCTACTTTCTTATCAGAAGGCAAGCTCCGGGCTGGTTATGGCAAAACCGGGAACAATAAGATACCGGATTTTCGAACTGCTCCTTTAACCTATAGCGGTTCGCCCACCGGGAACCTGGTGTATTCCTTTGGCACCAACGAGACATTCAATACAGGAACAACCATTAACTCCCTGGCTAATCCTGATCTGAGATGGGAAACCACCGAACAAACCGATGTGGGTATTGACCTGGGCTTTTTGAATAACCACCTTACCTTTACGACTGATTGGTACAAACGCAAGAGCAGTGGTCTTTTGGTCAATGTTCCCATTCCTGCGAGTACAGGCATAGGAAATACCGGGCAACAACCAATCAAACTGCAAAATGCAGCAGATGCTCAGAATACCGGTATAGAATTCACAGTGGGTTATCAAAACAGCATCAGCCAGGATTTTAATTTTAATGTAAACGCCAATTTTGCATACAATGAAAATAAGGTGCTTGGCCTGGGCAGTCAGTTTACCGCTCCCATAGCAGCCGGTACGATCAGCCAATTGTCCACATTCACCCGCACGGACAAAGGTTCCCCGATCGGGTCTTATTATGGTTACAAGCTGGACCATGTGGCCAAAGACCAGGCTGAAATTGATGCATTGAATCAACAAGCGGTCAAAGTAACGGGTAATCCAAATGCAGTATACCAGCCCGGACTTAAACCAGGGGATTTTATTTTCAAGGATCTCAATCGAAGCGGTATTGTTACAGACAGCGACCAGGCGGTGCTCGGCAATCCCATTCCGAAATTCATATATGGATTTAATGCCGGCGTGACCTATAAGAATTTCGACCTCAACCTTGTGATTTCGGGCGTAGCTGGTTTGAAATTATTAAACGCCATGAAGTTTAATACGCTGATAGAAGCCACCGGACACAATGCAACCACAGACATCCTTAACCGCTGGCGTAAACCCGGCGATATGGCAGCCCTTCCCCGAGCCGGACAAGATGTTACAGCAGGTGGCAACCTGCGGTCTTCCGACTGGTGGCTGGAGAACGGCGATTACCTGCGCCTGCGCAATATCACGATCGGATACAGCCTTACAAAACAGACCCTCAGGAGTTTTTCTGGAAATGTGATTACCCGGGTTCGCCTGTATGTTGCTGCACAAAACCTGCTCACCATTACCAAATATTCCGGATATGATCCTGAAGTAAGTACACAAGGGAGTTACGGTGATTATATTTTTGCCCGGGGTATAGACGATGGACAATTGCCCCAACCGAGAACATTCCTGGTAGGGTTGCAACTGGGTTTTTAACTATTACGAAAATCATTTAACAATACATGTATGAAAAGAATAGTGTATTTCCTCCTAATTATTTCTTCTCTGGTTTCGATGCAGGCCTGTAAAAAATCATTGCTCGACCTGCAAAGCCAGAATGCGTATTCATATGGGACTTATTTTAACAACAGCGATGCCATTAACCAGGCTACTATTGCCACTTATGCCACCCTGTTGCACCAGGGCCTCTGGTCACGCGAATATTATTTTATATTCGACCTGTTGAGCTATGATGCAAAGCGCACAACCAATTTGCAGGGTGATATTGCCCAGCTGGCAACATATACATTTGGATCAAATCAAACGCAACTCGGTCAGTTGTGGAGTTCCCTGTACCGGATGATCTTCCGTGCTAACGTAGTTATTGACCGGGTGAATGCCTGGAATCCGCAAGAAGCGGCCGATCAACAAAAGGTGAAACAATATGAATCGGAGGTTCGGTTTCTTCGCGCATATGCTTATTTTAATATTGTAAGCCTTTGGGGCGATGCACCGCTGATAACAGCCTTTGACAGTGTAGTGAGTAACAACTACTCCAGCCGGGCACCTGCAGCCAGCATCTGGAGTTTTGTTGAATCGGAGCTGACTGCAGTAGCTGCCGATTTGCCGGTGAGTTATTCCAGCACCGACTTGGGCCGTGCCACTCAAGGCGCTTCCCTGGCACTCCTTGGAAAAGCATACCTGTATGAAAAGAAATGGAGCGATGCTCAAAGCACATTTACCAAATTAACACTATCCCCCTTCTCTTATTCACTCGATCCATCTTACGATAATCTGTTCAGTTCCACAAACCAGAATAGTCCGGAAGATATTTTTCAGATCATGAATGCACCCTGGACCGACTGGGGTATCGGTAACCAGTATTATGTATTTGGTGGGCAGGAAACCTGGGGCGGCAAGGCCACGCATTCAGACCGGGCACAGGAATATGGCTTTAACGACTGGAATAATGTTTACGTTTCTACCGCTGCGGTAAATGCATTCCATTATCCCAATCCGGTAGATGGAACAGCTTATGTGGATCCTCGCGCCGAATCTACCTTTTATGGCAATAAAGCCAGTGGCGGAGATACCCTGTACTGCAGGCAATGTTCTGCCGCGAACGGTGGCCCGGGACCGCTTTCATTTCCATATAGTGCTACCGATCCACAGGGCGATTACAAATGGAAAAAATATGAATACTACGATCAGGTTAAAAATTTGAATGGACCTCAAAGCAGCATAAACGGCCAGGTAATCCGGTATGCGGATGTACTGCTGATGCTGGCTGAAGCTTACATACAACAGGGAAATATGGGAAGCCAACCCTTAGCTCTCATCAACCAGGTGCGCGCACGTGCCGGCGCATTGCAATATCTTTCCCTGGGCGATCAAACCAGCGCCATGAACATCCTGATGCAGGAGCGGCAACTGGAGCTTTGCGGGGAACAGTCCCGCTATTTTGATCTCATCCGCTGGGGCATTGCCAAGCAAACAATCAACAATGAACGCGCTGTTGAACCAGGAGATGGCACTCAACCTTTCGAGGATAAGCATGTGCTTTTACCCATACCCGATGTGGAAAAGAATTATAATCCGAATGTGAAGGTAAAGAATGACTGGAATTAAATAAACCCTTCCCTTTTTCAAACCCACCGGCAGTTGTATTAATGGGTATAGCAACCTTGCGTAAAAAGACCGTCCCTTCCGGGGACGGTCTTTTTTTATTTCTCAAGACAAATAAGCGTATGAATATGCGAGAAAAATTAACGGGGCTTATTTCTTTTTATGATGCGTACTCGTTTCTCTGTTTTCCCAGCCACTTTTGCCCTTATCAACAAATAGTTCCGTAACCGTTTTTGAAACACGGTCGTCAACTTCTTCTGTCAATTGTATCCTCAATGGATTAGTAAGCTTTTTCACCCATGAAATCACAGGTGCATAGGGTTTGTTCCCCTTATCCGTTTCATAAACCAGGTAAGCCCATTTCTCAGAAAAGAAATTTCCCTTCATTGCCGGTATCATTTGCTGCATATTGGACGCGAGAAAGCTTAATGATAATGCCCGTGACCAGTAAATCCATGGGCCTGCGGTAATGTAGAAATATGGATTGAGTAAACGTGGCGCATTTTCCAGCCCGGCATTGGCATAACTGAGTTGTATCCCCGCAAAACCGATACCGGTTGCTTCATCAAAGAAACTTATCCATGGCACATCAGCTTCCATTTTAATATCCATAAGATCAGCCATCTTAGCCACATTATAAACCACTACAGAATCGCGGATAACATCATACCAGGCCGCATGGGAAAATAGTTCACGTTTAAAAACGATCTCTGCATTACGCAAAGCCAGGCATTGAACCGTTTCATTAATCCGCATGGAAGATGAGCTGATGAAATACGGTTTACCGGGATAAAATTCATATCGCACAGAAGCATCTACCTGAGGGATTTCTTTTAAATTTCCCCAGACATCACTAAATGTAACAACAGGCCCAATGATGGATTTAACATGCTGTGGCGGATTCCAGTCGGATGTATGCGTCCACGGAGTTGGCGGTGTATATATTTCAGGGTTCCAGTGTATGGCGCCATTGGTTTCCATGCGGTGAAACAAAGGAACATCCGGTTTCGTTTTTAGGGTGATCTGATCCAGGTGACCGGAGTTCGGGCTTAATTCCGCAGTGATCATTGAATTATCAATCTGCAAACCCGGAGCTTCCCCCTGAACACGCAGGTCTGTCGTGTACATTTTGGCCATGGCCGCATCATTGTTATAATAGATCAGATATACACGGCTCGAATGAGCAGGCACATCTGCAAGAAAAGCAACCTGTGCGGTTACTGATGGCAGCCAGATGGGAACCTGCCTGGTGGGCGTTCCGTTTTTATCCGGAGAAAGATCATCCTCCTTTAAATATTGCTTAATGTCGTACACCTGTGATGGCACTTCCGTCAATGCATGCGTTCGAGGATCAACTGCCATTACCCGGATTTCCCGCTGAAGATTTTTTGCTTCATCAGGATAAAAAGGAAGCAGCACGTTCACAGGCTCTTCTTTTCTATCCATTCCGGCTGTTTCGGTTAACACGACCGACTTATAATTTTTCCAGGCTGGATCAATTATTTTTACTTCGGCCGGCGCTGTTATTGTTTTTGTCGCTGAAAGAAATACATCATCTTTTGAATCCTGTATGCCCTTTTTCATTCTAACGGTGATCTTTATCTCATAACGTTCCCCAGGTTGCCATTTCACCCATCCGGTTACATAAGGATTGGAATAAATCGTATTATCCTGAGAAAGTCCGGCTCCTGACGGAGGACGATGCGTGATAGATGGCCTATTGATATCTTCCACTTCAGTCTCCCGCTGCAGATCGGTATAACGCAGGATCTTGCCATTTACAGCAATTTCAACTTCAATAATAGACGGATTGGGCAATTGCAATTGAGCGCGAAGATGATAAAAGGGTATGGCCGGATTGGGATAACCCAAATCCATTTGGCCGATCTTCAGATCGGTGGGACGTGGTGCTCCGGAAACGGTGGTCAAAAAAAGCATACCTATCGCAGTCGTTTTAATTAAATTCAACCTCATCACTAGTTAATTTTGGAATGATTTAAAATCAGCATGATCATCGTTCACTTATCAGATTCCTTTTCCGCAATTCGTCTACCCCTTTTTCCCAGGGTCCGCCAAAACCCCATATGTAATAAGAAAAATACATCGTGCTTTTTTGAAAGATGGGAACCCAGGGCTGGAATTCAGTGTAATAATAATGTGCATCCGGATTGCGGGGATGATTCATCCACACGTGCAGGAACATAGGCTGGCTGACGGGGTAAGCGCCAACAAAACTAATGTCCGCCTTTGTATCATACCCGGCATTCCATCCTTCTTTCAACGTAAATATATGCCCGAAATAATCTTCCATTTTCATCCTCATATGTTGTAGTCCGTCCACAGAAGGAATGCTGAATAAATCTTCCGTTCCATGAGCCGCCCCCAGTTGAAGAATAGGTTGCGGCCCGATTACATTTGCCTCCGGATTTTTAAACGTAATGGCATATCGTATTTCCAGCAA
>JAYVXJ010000243.1:0-7097 GCA_043785285.1 Chitinophagaceae bacterium | reverse complement strand
TATACAAGTACGAATCACAGGTGAGAGCCCCATTGGTTGAGGGGAATAAAACCTATCACCAGATTACGGAGGATATTGTTCGCCCCATCGAGAACCGGCCTTCGAGGCTCTGGTGGATCGGATTCCTGATTTCCGTTGCTTTGTTGTGTTTCGGAATCTTTTCTGTAACGCGGGAAGTGATATATGGAGTAGGGCAATGGAATCTTAACAAGACTGTTGGTTGGGGATGGGATATAACCAACTTCGTTTGGTGGGTGGGTATCGGGCATGCCGGAACCCTGATCTCTGCGATTCTCCTGCTTTTCCGCCAGGGTTGGAGAACCGGTGTAAATCGCGCTGCAGAAGCCATGACCATCTTTGCGGTGATGTGCGCAGGACAATTTCCGATCTGGCATATGGGTCGTGTATGGATGGCTTTCTTTGTATTACCTTATCCAAATACCCGCGGATCGGTGTGGCCGAATTTTAACTCTCCATTGCTTTGGGATGTATTTGCGGTAGGAACCTATTTTACCGTTTCTGTTTTGTTCTGGTATTGCGGATTATTGCCGGATCTGGCAACTGTGCGTGACCGCGCTAAACTGAAATGGAGAAAATTCTTTTACGGACTTACTTCGTTTGGATGGAGCGGCTCCACCAAACACTGGCAACGGCATGAATCGTTATCGCTGATACTGGCCGGACTGGCTACACCGCTGGTACTTTCGGTTCATACGATTGTGTCATTCGACTTCGCCACATCCATTGTTCCGGGATGGCATACCACTATATTCCCACCCTATTTTGTGGCTGGTGCGGTATTCTCCGGGTTTGCGATGGTGCAGACCTTATTAATTATTACGCGGAAAGTTTTTAACCTGAAAGAATACATCACGCTGGAGCATATTGATGTGATGAATAAAATCATTGTACTCACCGGCTCCATTGTAGGGATCGCCTATCTTACGGAATTATTCGTGTCCTGGTATAGCCAGAATCAGTTTGAAAGCTGGGCCTTTATGGAAAGCCGGGCAAATATATTCAGTCCTTATGGTTGGGCTTATTATATCATGATCAGCTGCAACGTACTTTCTCCACAGATCTTCTGGTCACGCAAAATGAGAAGAAACCTCACCGTTACCTTCTTCATGAGTGTGATCGTTAACATCGGGATGTGGTTTGAACGGTTTGTAATCATCGTTTCCTCTATTTACCGGGATTATATACCCAGTGCCTGGGCAACCTATTACTCGCCCAGTATCTGGGAGGTTGGTTTTTATCTCGGCACGTTCGGATTATTCTTTACCTGTTACTTTTTATTTTCTAAATTCTTCCCGGTCATTGCCCTGGCAGAAATAAAACATATTCTTAAGAAATCCGGGGATGGGTATAAAGCGAAGATGGGAGAGGCAGAAGTGGAAACGTCGGAAGCCTTTGCTCAGGAGATGACGCACGGGCATTGATTTTGAACACCCGTTAAAGTGAATATATGGCTATTAAAAAATTTGTTGTCGGCAGTTTTGAGGAGGAAGTGGTATTATTCCAGGCTGTAAAAAAAGTACGCAATGCCGGCTATAAACTCCATGATGTATTTACGCCGATGCCCATACACGGGTTGGATAAGGCCATGGGGTTAAGAGATACCAGCATTCCAACGGCAGGATTCATTTACGGAATCACCGGTACCACTACGGCATTATCCGGGATATCTTATATCCTGGCGTACGACTGGCCGCTTAATTTAGGAGGTAAGCCGAATTTTGCTTTACCTGCCTGGATCCCCATCATTTTTGAGCTGACTGTTCTTTTTTCTGCTGTGGGTATGGTGTTGACTTTTTGTTATCTCTGCCAGATGGCCCCTTTTGTGCGGAAGCATCATTTCAGTCCCCGTTCTACAGACGACCGGTTTGTGATGGTGATCGAATGCACAGTGAAGACCAATGAAGAAGAATTGAAAAATTTTCTTCAGCAAGCCGGAGCTGAAGAAGTGAATACACAGGATGCAGAAACAGGCTGGTGGCTCGGATCCTATAGTAAGAATAAAAAGCTTTTTGAAAACCCAAAAACTATTCTGGCATAAACGAAATGAAAGTTGCAATGCTGATCACAAAAACCATAATTCCTTCCTGCTTAGCGGTGTTTGTACTTACGGCCTGCAGTGATGTACGGCGGAGTCCGGGAAGAGTTTATATGCCCGATATGGCGTATAGCCGCGCATATGAAACGTATTCCGTTACGCCGGAACAAAAAGAAGAATTACTGAAAAAAGGAATTCATTACAGCAATATCCCGGTCGCCGGAACCATCAAGAGAGGAGAACTATTTCCGTTTGCCATTCCGAAAGACAAAGAAGGGGATTCAACCAATTATGTAGCCTCCAGGGCAGCGAAAAATCCGATACCGGAACTGGATTCAGCTACGATGATTGAAGCACACAGATTGTACCTGGTAAACTGCGCTATTTGTCATGGTTCCAAACTGGACGGAAACGGCCCACTCTATAAAGGCGGCGATGGTCCATTCCCGGCAAAGCCGGCAACCCTGGTGGGAGATGCGAAATATGAAGCGATGCCGGAAGGCCAGATGTATTATTCTGTCACCTATGGCAAGAATAAAATGGGCAGCTATGCATCCCAGCTCGATACCCGCGAACGCTGGATGGTGATTGATTATATTAAGCGCATGCAGGCTGCTGTTAAATCGTCACCGCATGCTGGAGGAGCAGCATTGAATTCAAATGCAACGCAGCCGGGAGCAGCGGATTCAACAGCAAAGAAGAAATAGAAGTAAACCGAGAACTGAATAAAAATTACTACGAATGTCACTTAAAGAACGTTTTGAAATTACTCCCGGTTTCAGGATGTGGTCACTGGGTTTGATCGGCGTTGGTGTTCTTTCCCTGATCATCGGCTATATTATGTATGGTAGCGGAGATGACGCGCATCAGGCGAGGTTCTGGGGGGTGCTCCTGCATAACAGCATTTACTTTTTGCTGGTAACCAATGCGGTGATGTTTTTTTTCTGCGCCACCACCCTTGCGCTGGCCGGATTTCAAATTTCGTTCAAGCGCGTTACAGAAGCCATTTCCGCCTGCGTTCCGGTAATTGGAGCCATTACTTTTATTATACTGTTATTTATTGTTCTCGGTCATAAGCATATAGTGTATGAGTGGCTGGATAAGGAAGCGGTATCTAAGGATGCGGCCCTTACCGGGAAAAGAGGATTTCTGAATCCGGTATTTTTTATGACATGGACAATACTGGCGATAGGATTGTGGAGTATACTGGGATTAAAAATGCGGAACATAAGCCGGAAATCAGACGACCATCCGATGAGTCTGGAAGAAGGCAAGCGGTTTATGTTTAAGAATACCGTTTGGGCATCTCTGTACATCGTTTGGTTTGCACTTACGGTTGCCGCCATCATTCCCTGGCTCTGGCTGATGAGTATCAATGCACACTGGTACTCTACATTATATAGCTGGTACGTATTTGCGAGCAGTTTTGTTGCGGGTATTGCGCTGATCAGTGTATTTGTGGTGTATATGAAAAACCAGGGTTATCTGGAGTATACCAATAAAGAACACCTGCATGATCTCGGAAAATTCCAGTTTGCTTTTTCTATATTCTGGACTTATTTGTGGTTTGCCCAGTTCATGCTGATCTGGTATGCGAACATTTCCGAAGAAACCATTTATTTCAAAGCGCGCGCAGAAGGGGCTTATGCCGGAATATTTTATTTGAATCTGGTAATCAACTTTTTGGCGCCCATATTGATCTATATGAGTACGCCATCCAAACGCAATTATACCATCGTAACTTTTATGTCTGTAGCTTTGCTGTTTGGTCACTGGCTGGATTTTTATCAAATGGTTTTTGCCGGATTGATCCCGGATCATGTGCCGATTGGGCTATTTGATTTTGGAATTGCAGCCGGATTTGTCGGCGTGATTATTTTCCAGACGGGCAGGGTATTGGCGAAGTTCCCGCTCCTGGCGAAGCATCATCCATTCTTTAAGGAGAGTATTATTCATTATACTTAGTCGTTGCTTTACCATCCGGAGAAGATTTAAAACGATTAAATTTTTTTAAGCATCATGTCAACCATTTTTCTAATTGCGATTTTATTGTTGGGCTTTGTGATCACGTTCCAGATTGCCAAGGCCAGCGAATATGTAGGCATCCTGAAGGGCGAAAAGAAAAATTCCGAGCAGAATAATAAGATCAACGGATTCCTGATGATCGTATTCCTGGTGCTCGGCCTTATCGGTGTTTACTGGTGTAACGAATTATTCAGAGGAAAGATATTAGGGGAAGCAGCCTCTGATCACGGAAAGAAGATCGACACCATGATGTATATCACGATTGCCATTTGCGGCGTGGTTTTCTTTATTACACAGATCCTTCTTTTCTGGTTTGCTTTTAAATACCAGCATTCTGAAAAAAGAAAAGCCTATTATTTCCCGCACAATAATAAACTGGAACTGATCTGGACCGTGGTTCCCGCCATCACGCTTACCGTGCTGGTCGGATTTGGATTAATGTACTGGTTTCAGATCACCGGTGATGCGCCAAAGAATGCCATGGAGGTGGAGGTAACGGGAAAACAGTTTAACTGGATATTCCGTTATCCGGGCAAGGACAATATATTCGGCAAAAAATATTACAAGAATATCAGTGACGCGCAAAATAATTCACTCGGACTTTTATGGGATGATGAACACGGGCATGATGATATCGTGGTTAACAATACCATGTATCTGATCGTTGGCAAACCGGTAAGATTTATCATTAATTCCAGAGACGTGATTCATGATGTGGGCATGGTTGCTTTCAGGATGAAGATGGATGCCGTACCGGGAACACCAACCACGATATGGTTTACGCCATTATTTACAACGGCTGAAATGAAGAAGAAAACCGGAAATCCGGATTTTGAATATGAGATATCATGTGACCAGATGTGTGGAAGAGGTCATTTTTCCATGCGGGGAGAGATACAGGTAGTGACACCGGAAGAATTTATTTTGTGGCGGGCCAGGCAGCAATCCAATTACGCGCAGGTGATGAAGGCGAAAGAGTCGCCGGCTCCAACGGCTCCTGCAGCAGCTGCAGATTCAACAGCTGCAAAGGCTGCAAGAGTAAAACTGAACAATACTTCGAAGCTGGTGGCGGAGGCTAAGTAAAAAAGATTATACAAACAGAAATTAAATTTTTTCTGATGAGTAACGAATTGACGATACACGGGCAGGGTGAAACAGCGGTTTCGCATGATATACATGATCACGAACATGATTTGCACCATCATAAACAAAGTTTCATCACGAAATATGTATTCAGTCAGGATCATAAAACAATTTGCAAGCAATTCCTGATCACCGGTATTATCTGGGCGATGATTGGCGGATTGATGTCGGTGGTATTCCGGCTTCAGTTAGGATACCCTGATTCCACCTTTCCCTGGCTGGAAGATATTCTGGGTAAATGGGCTAAAGGCGGAAAACTTACGCCGGAGGCTTATTATGCGCTGGTGACCATGCACGGAACCATACTTGTATTTTTTGTATTGACCGGTGGATTGAGCGGAACTTTTGCCAACTTTCTGATCCCGCTTCAAATAGGGGCAAGGGATATGGCTTCTCCGATGCTCAATATGCTTTCTTACTGGTTTTTCTGGCTTGCCAGTGTGGTGATGCTTTCTTCCTTGTTTATTGAAACAGGCCCCGCCAGCGGAGGGTGGACGATCTATCCGCCATTGAGCGCGCTGGGGGACGCGAACCTCGGGTCGCAGGCCGGCATGGACTTCTGGATCGTGGGTATGGCGTTGTTTGTGATTTCTTCCCTGCTGGGCGGTCTGAATTATATTACCACCATCCTGAACATGCGAACGAAAGGGATGAGTATGACCCGTTTGCCATTGACCATCTGGGCATTACTTTTTACCGCCATCCTGGGCGTACTTTCTTTCC
This sequence comes from Chitinophagaceae bacterium, assembly GCA_043785285.1. Classification (GTDB taxonomy): domain Bacteria; phylum Bacteroidota; class Bacteroidia; order Chitinophagales; family Chitinophagaceae; genus Puia. The sequence continues at coordinate 1,150 of JAYVXJ010000243.1, read as the reverse complement.
CGGTTCTATTTTCCGGATTGATCTTATTGTTTTTTGACCGGCATTTCGGAACCAGTTTCTTTCTCTCAGATATTTTTATTACGTCAACCCAAACGGCGCTCCCCAACGAAGGTGGAAGCCCCATTCTATTCCAACATTTATTCTGGTTCCTGGGGCATCCCGAAGTATATATTATTATCCTGCCAGCCATGGGATTAGTGTCTGAAGTGATGGCTGTCAATGCCCGCAAACCGATTTTCGGTTATATGGCCATGGTGGGTTCCCTGTTTGCTATTACGATCCTGGCCTTCCTCGTATGGGCGCATCATATGTTTGTGACGGGATTAAATCCATTTCTCGGATCGGTGTTTGTATTATTGACGCTATTGATTGCGGTTCCCTCGGCGATTAAGGTATTCAACTGGCTAACCACGCTGTGGCGGGGAAATCTCCGATTCACTCCTGGTATGTTATTCGCGATTGGTTTTGTGAGCATATTTATTTCCGGGGGCCTGACCGGTATATTCATCGGTAACTCAACGCTCGACATTCATTTGCATGACACCTATTTTATGATTGCGCATTTTCACCTGGTGATGGGTGTTGCGGCGTTTTTCGGAATGTTCTGCGGCGTATATCACTGGTTCCCGAAAATGTTCGGGAGATACCTGAATAATACGATGGCGTATATCCATTTCTGGGTTACCCTGGTGGGTGCTTACCTGATTTTCTGGCCGATGCATTACGAAGGACTTGCCGGTATGCCGCGTCGTTATATGGATTACAGCGGATGGTCATCCTTTAACATGTTCACCGGATTAAATCAATTTATTACGGATGTGGCCATGGTGGTGTTTGCCGTTCAGCTGATGTTTGTATTCAACTTTTTTTATTCCATATTCAAAGGAAGACGAGTTACAACGGGTAATCCATGGGGAGCGAATACGCTTGAATGGACAACTCCGATAAGACCGGGACATGGAAACTGGACGGGAGAAATTCCTGAAGTGCATCGTTGGGCGTATGATTATGGTAAGGATGGAAGGGATTTTATTCCGCAAACAGAACCTCTTGGAGCCGATGAGCAGCATCATTAGTTCCGGGATTAAATCGGATCAGTTGATGGAACAGGACACGGTGAAGGAATCCAGTTCTTTTAAGATAGCGGCGA
>JAYVXJ010000242.1:0-2115 GCA_043785285.1 Chitinophagaceae bacterium | reverse complement strand
CAGCGGGAAGTCCGTCAGCAGAAGCAGTCGCCAGCGTCATCGCATTCACTTCATCAATTTCACTATCCAGGGCTTCGTTCCACCATAAATCAAACTGTTGCATCGCATCTTCCCGCGCTTCTTCTTCGTTCAGCTTTTTTAATTTGTATTCCTTTCTGATATCAGCGATCTTAATCATACCGGAGAAAATAATCAGCAAAATTACTTCTTTTACCTGGAACACCTAACGCGGAACGTGGAGAAAATCAACAGCCGATTAATAAATACGATTGATCCGGAGAAGTATAAATAAAAGCGGCAAAATGAACCGGCATATAGGAAATGCATTTCACATTCTCACATTCTCAAATTAAATTATCGGCTTCCCCTCTTCAGGTGGTTCTTTCGGATAAGCCCGCGAAAGGATGGCTTCCATTTCACTGATACGGCGCAACTGGCTCTCCATCTTTTTGTGTTGCTCGGTAGCATCCTGAAGATCCCGGTTCAGTTCTTCGAGGAACAAGGTTTTTTTCTGATATTGCTGCCGTTGAAAATTGGCTTCTTTTAATTTGTCTTCCGTATCGGCCAGGATGCGGCTCAGGCGCTGGTTTTCATCGAATAGCGCCATTTGTTTCCCTTTTACTTCATCATATTCCCGACTGATTTTAAAATAAGATTCCTGCAACTGCTCATATTCAATTCGCCTGCTATGTGGCTGATCGAGATAATTTTCCAGCTTACGCAGTTTTTCCTGCATCAACGTAAAATCCGTGAACGCTTTATCCATCCGCTCATTCAACTCTAACACGAGCCGTTGCTCCTGCAGGATCCGGTGGATCTCTGCGTCTTTTTCTGAAAGCTGTCTGTTGAGGGACGATATTTGTTCATTCAGCAGGAGTTGCTGACGCTGAAGATCCTGATATTTCTTTTCCGATTCCTTCAGCATCTGAATTTGCTGCAGAAGCCGGTTGATATGCTGGTTGTGTTGAACGAGACTTTCCTGGGTAACCTTCAGTTGATTGAGATAATCATCCGAAGTTGTTGGTGGTCTTACAAGTGCTTCCGTTTTGAGATATTTTTCTTTGAGTTCCTTTAGCCGTTCGTGAAGTTCTTCTGTTTCCAGTCCAAGAATCTTCTCATTCTCTTCCGACTCGGCCAACCGATCCCGCAATTGTTGAAGCGTTCTTTCCTGGATCTCCATATCATTGTAGTACTTGAGCTTCCAGTTATCATTTTCGCTGATCCCTTCATCAACCGGTCTTTGTATTCTGATAGCGTTTCTGGAACTCCAGAAATAGTGCAGGGTAAACCCGAGAACAAGTGCTCCCAGCAAAAAAATAATGATTTCAGGCAGTCGTATGGTTAACGTATAACCAAGTATTAGGGGTAATGTCTTCATATAGTTCGGGGCTCAATACAAAAAGTTTTCCCGTGGAACTGGGTTGAAGCTTTTTATGGGATACCGGACTGAGGGGTTGGAAGAAAGTCGTAAAAAATGCATATTTTAAGCATTACAAAATAGGCATATCCCTGCATTAATACAAGCTGGGCTTGAATTTAAAGTAAAAATACGCAGTTTTAGCCTGCAACCAGGGTGCCTACCTGATCTCCGGTTACCACTCTCCTGAGGTTCCCTGGCTTGTTCATATCAAATACAATAATAGGCAGACTGTTTTCCATACAGAGGGTAAAAGCAGTCATATCCATCACCTTCAGATTTCCTGAAATACATTCCTGGTAGGTAATGCTACTGTATTTTTTGGCGGTCGGATCCTTTTCCGGATCAGCCGTATAGATGCCGTCAACGCGGGTACCCTTTAAAATAACATCGGCGGTAATTTCAATCGCCCGCAAAGATCCGGCAGTATCGGTTGTGAAATAGGGGTTCCCGGTGCCGGCACCAAATATCACCACCCTTCCTTTTTCAAGATGCCGTATCGCCCGGCGTCGGATATAAGGTTCAGCTATCTGTTCCATTTTAATCGCACTCTGGAGACGCGTGAAGACGCCAATTTTTTCCAGGCCCGCCTGCACCGCCATGCCATTGATCACCGTAGCCAGCATCCCCATATAGTCGCCATGCGCTCTTTCAATACCGGTTTCCTTCTCGTTCATTCCCCGGTAAATATTCCCGCC
>JAYVXJ010000241.1:0-7127 GCA_043785285.1 Chitinophagaceae bacterium | reverse complement strand
TCAAAGCTTTTTGTACAGGATGCCAGCAATATAATACTTCCGAGCAGGACAGCATATGTCCGTTTGTCCGAAAATGTTTTTACTCGTTTCATATTCTTGTCTGTTTAATTGATTAGAAAGTAAGTTGCAAATTCAGACCATAAGTACGGGTTGCGGGCAAAGTTCCGTATTCAATACCCTGGTAATTTCCATTACCTAAACTCATATCCGGGTCAAAATCCATTTTGCGCTTGCCTAAACCAGGTATATCCAAAATGGATTTTCCACGGTATATCCAAAATACATTCCGGGCAACTGCAGAAATCCTGGCAGCCTTAACAAATATCTTGGAGCGTAAAGGTATATCATAGCCCAACGAAAGTTCTCTAACCCTGAAATTGGTTGCATCGTAAGCAAAGAACTGACCAACACCATAACGTTTACCGGAGGCTGTTTGCCAAAACTGCTGTGAAGTAATGGTTTTACCTACCGGAGCTCCGTTGGCATCTACACCGTTCAAGCTCCATCCACCTTCCCGGCGTTCACCGGTAATTTCAGGAATACCGCTAAAAGCAAGGTTCATTTCTGTACCTGAAACAATTACACCACCAAACCGGCCATCAATCAAAACCCGTAAGGAAAAAGCTTTGTATCTGAACGTATTGGTCAATCCCATAGTTTCTCTTGGGTTGAAGTTGCCGATAAATTCCTGCGGATCGCCACTTTGATACGTGGTATAAGGAGTGCCATTTGCGTTAACTTGATAATTACCCTTTGCATCCTTTATCCATTTAAAGGCAATCATATCGCCATAGCTTCCACCTTCTTTAACCTGGGGTGTAGCGGAGCGGTTATCCCCTCCACCAAAAAAGACCGTCTTAAGATTTTCACTCAGCTTAACCACTTTGTTGCGGTTCAAAGCAAAATTAAATGCTATATTCCAATTTAAATCTTTGCCCTGGACAGGAGTTGCATTCAATACCAATTCGAAACCCTGATTTTGTATGTTTCCTGCATTGATGTATTGACTACTGTATCCGGTTGCTGTTGGCAGGTTGATCGCAAGTAGCTGGTTAAATGAATTGCTTTTATAATATGTAAGAGTAAAACCAAGCCGGTTGTCGCTGAATCTCGCTTCAACACTGGCTTCCAGGCTTTTTACAATTTCCGGTTTTAAGGTTGGAAAGGGAAGTATGGTGCCGCGGCTTAAGAAGCCGTTGCCTGCGCCCTGACCATAACCGAAAGTGTTGGTAAGTAAGGCGAACTGACCACCGTTACCCGCCTGAGCATAATTTAAACTTGCTTTTAAGAAGGAGATTTTATTCGGAAGAAGCAACAAATCTGATAAAACAGCAGATGCACCGAGCGAATAGTATTGATAAGAATATGGAGAAGGCAGGCGGGAATCCCAGTCATTACGCAAACTGGCATCCAGGTAAATAGCGTCTTTGAAAGAAAAACTGGTTTGTGCAAATGCAGCCTGCGTTTGAACTTCCGACCCGTACTGAAACATACTAGGGTTAGTGGCATAATTGAGGCTGAACTTATTGGTTACATTTAAACCATCCGCCGTATTGGTGAGCTGATCGCTCTGGGCATCCTGAAAAATGGCCCCAACGTGATAATTTACTTTTATATCTTTTGTGATCTGGTTGTTCCCTTCAAAAATACCATCAAACCATTTTTGGGTAGTAACAATATTTTGTTGGGAATAATAACCTCCGGTATGAGCCCAAAGAAGGGTACCCTGGAAATATTGTGAAGTAAGTTTATCAAAAGTCCGATCCAGATTCGCTCTTCCCGTGAAGCTTAAAAAGGGTGCGATCTGAAACTTTGCAGATACAAATCCCATAACCCTGTTTCTGGTTTGATTCAACGACGTATTGTGAATTAACCAATACGGATTTTGATAAATAGAGGATAGCGTGGATGGAAACGGAGTGGGTGCCGGCACGCCGACATTATTTATAAATTGGTATTGTTTGGCTTCGGCGGTACTCACATTACGTGGTATATTGTAAATGTCAATGGTCGGTGCATTTTCTTCACCTGTGCGGGGTCTGTTTTTAATATCCTCTACGATATAAGTAATCTTGGCATCCGTGGAAAACCGTTTGCTGATTTGATTGGATTGCCGAACCGTTAGTGTATGCCGGAGGAGATTGTTACCCGGAACGATACCCTGTATGCTATTGTTGGTATAAGACAAATAAGTCTGGGATTTTTCATTTCCTCCGGAAATGCCGATGGAATTATTAAAGCTTGGGGCGGTTCTGAAAAAATCTTTTATGTTGTTAGGCTGCGATGAATAAGTAGATGGTTGACCCAAGTGGTTGATAAAAGACTGACCTGTCATTTTTGGCCCCCAGCTGTCTCCCGTTAATGAGTCTACAATGGCTCCCTGATTTCCCTGCCCATAGGTATTTTGTACTTTAGGCAAACTAAAAACAGATTCGAAAACTGCACCGGAGTTAATGGTTACGGACGTACTGCCTTTTGTTCCTTTTTTAGTAGTAATAACGACTGCTCCGTTACCACCCTGGCTTCCATATAATATGGCAGCAGAGGCGCCTGTTAAAATAGTCACAGATTCGATATCATCAGGATTAATACTTGATGCCCCGTCAGAACCCTGGACGGAACCAAAATCACTTCCGGCAGAGCTGTACGTACTGTTATCGATTGGAACACCATCCACAACGATGAGTGCATTGTTGTCACCCTGAATAGACCGGTTTCCTCTTAAAACAATTCTTGCTCCACTACCTACTCCGCCGGAACCCTGTGTGATGACGGCATTGGCAACTTTACCCTGTAATGAATTCACCACATTATTTGCATCTCTAACGCCGATTAGTTCTGCAGGCTTTATGGATTGTGTTGCATAGACCAGCGATTTGGCCTGCCGGGTAATACCCAGGGCCGTTACCACTACCTGGTTTAATTCGTTTTGTTTTTCCGTAAGCGATACGTCAATGCTGGTTCGACCATCCAAGGCAATTTCCTGCTGGGCATAACCAACGCCACTGAATACCAGTGTTGCATTTGCAGGTGCATTGATCTTAAAAGATCCATCCGTATTCGTGGCGGTTCCTTTTGAACTGCCCCTGACTAAAACGTTAATTCCCGGAACCCCGTTTCCCTGTGAATCGGTGACCTTCCCGGAGACTGGAACGTTTTGCGAAACGGCAAGAAGAGATATACACGAAAACGTGAAAAGAAGAGATAATTTTCTGAAACTTCTCATAAATGCAGTTTTTTGGTTTGAAGAATCCTGTCCGTTACAAATTTGTTATTTTTTTTCCTTATAAAAAAATATATCTAATAGCAATCTTCTTCAATAAAAATTTTATTTAATACCTTTAATTAATAAATTAAATTATTAATAGTTAACCCCGAACAACCAAACACCAAGGCTTTATGCCATATTCCGTCTTTCACCATTTAAATGGTCATGCATTTTCCCATGTTGCTTTAAAGGATCTTAACCGGAAAAAAGAGGTAGTGGCACACCTGACCTCTATGGGGGAATCCACTATGTTGGAATTAGCTGATCTGCTGAATATCAGTGTACCTAAGACCACAGAATTGATTACCGATTTATCTAAAGAGGGCCTGGTAATAGCTACCGGACGTAAAACGGAAGGTCTTGGTCGTAAGGCTACCATTTACATGCTCAACCCCAATAGTTGTTATTTTCTGGGGATTGAAATTAGAAAGTATGAAATCAATATCGGGATCATGAGCTTTAACGCGCACATGGTTGAATCAGCCCTTAATATCCCTTTTTTATTTTCTGACCCCGGTGAGTCCCTGAATGCCATTATAAGTGAAATACAGGCTTTTTTGGTAAAATCGGCTGTACCGAAAGAAAAAATTATCGGGCTTGGACTCAGCATGTCGGGACGCATTAATGTAAAAACCAGTCAGATACTCAGTAATTATCATTTTGGTGAGGCACCTATTAAAACAAGACTGGAACAAGCGCTGGGCCTCCCTGTTTACATAGATAATGATAGCCGCACCCTTGCTTATGGCGAATATTATTTTGGCCGGAACGGCCTTTCTTACCAGGAAAAAAACGTGTGTATCGTAAATCTGGATTACGGAATGTCGATCGGCATTTTCGTAGACGGAAGGCCTGTTTACGGGGCGTCTGGTTATGCGGGAGAAATAGGGCATATACCTATATATAATAATGAAAAAATCTGTTTTTGCGGAAAAAAAGGTTGCCTGGAAACCGAAGCATCCGGGCTGGCATTAATAGATTTCTTAACTACCAAAATGAAGGAAGGCAGTAGCAGTCGCCTGCAGAAAACACTGGCCAGGAAAGGGTTTTTACAATTGGAAAATATATTGGAAGCCGTATTGCACGGAGATAATCTAGCCATTGAAGGAGTAACTGAAATAGCGTATAACCTCGGTAAAGGACTTGCTGTGGCTATTAATATGCTGAACCCGGACCTCATTGTACTTGGAGGTTTGCTTTCCGAAATCGGTGAGCTTCTGCTCCTGCCTGTAAAAACATCCGTCATGCAGCATTCCTTAAGCATTGTAAATAGCGATACCCGCATAGCCTTATCTGCTTTGAGACAAAAAGCAGGGTTGCCTGGCTGTTGCCTGCTGGTTCGCAATAAACTGCTTGGATTAATATAACCAGCAAAACAAACAAATGAAAAGAAAGTCAGTTTTTATTTCAGGGTTTCTGTTGCTTTTCGGATATCAACTTGTTCCTGCCCAAAAAGCCGCCAGCATCAAAGAATACAATAAAACATTTACCACCTATCCATTCTCAGATCCTGATCCCGTGGCTAATCCATCAGCCCTTATTTATCCTTACTTCCGGTACGATGGATTTACGGATAAGCCCATACAAAAAGATTGGAAAATTGTTGAGCTTGAAAATGCATACATAAAACTCACTATACTTCCGGAAGTAGGCGGGAAGATCTGGGATGCTGTAGAAAAGTCAACCGGAAAATCGTTTATTTATCATAATCACGTAATCAAGTTCCGGGATGTTGCTATGCGGGGTCCATGGACAAGCGGTGGCATTGAAGCGAACTATGGTATTATCGGACATACTCCGAATTGCGCTACACCGGTAGACTATACTACGTTCAGCAAAGCAGACAGCAGTGTAAGTTGTGTGATTGGTGTACTGGATCTGTTAACCGGATCGAAATGGCGGCTGGAAATTAATTTACCAAAAGACAAAGCCTATTTTACAACCACTTCATTCTGGTATAATGCCACGCCACTCGAACAGCCTTATTATTCATGGATGAATACAGCAATTAAAGCAAAAGGGAACCTGCAATTTATTTATCCGGGCACGCATTACCTGGGCCACGAAGGAGAATACAGTGATTGGCCCATGAATAAGCAAAACGGTAAGGACCTTTCGTTTTACGAGAATAATAATTTTGGAGGGTATAAATCCTATCACGTATTTGGAAAGTATACTGATTTTTATGGAGCATACTGGCATGATGAAGATTTTGGTATGGGAAGATATTCCACGCACGATGATAAAGCAGGGAAAAAGATCTGGATATGGGGATTATCCCAGCAGGGAATGATATGGGCAAATTTATTATCCGATACGGATGGCCAGTATGTTGAAGTGCAGAGTGGGAGATTGTTTAATCAATCTGCAGATGGAAGTACGTTCACGCCGTTCAAGCATTTGGGTTTTGCGCCCTATGGTTCCGACGGATGGACGGAGTATTGGTTCCCGGTAAAACAAACAAAAGGTTTTGTAAAGGCCAATCCCTACGGGGCATTAAATATTAAAAAGGAAAACGGCTGGCTAAAGATTTTCTTTTCTCCCCTACAGTCAATCCGGGATCCGCTGAAAATAATGGACGGAGGGAAAACTATTTATACAAAAGCGCTTCGGCTGAATACGATGCAAACGTTTGCTGATTCAATACGCAGCGATGCCAATATGAATCAATTGGTAGTTGAACTTGGAGAGAATAAATTCATCTACCAGTCGGCTCCGGAAGCGGATAATTTAAGCCGCCCTCTGGAAACACCTGCAAATTTTGATTGGCATTCAGTATATGGACTGTATGTACAGGGTAAAGAAGATATTCGCCAGCGATTTTACCCGGCAGCAGCCGAAAAGCTGAAAGCCTGTCTGGCGAAGGATCCCAACTATTTACCTGCCCTGGTTGAGTTGGGCTCACTACAATACAGGAACCTTCAATATGCAGACGCATTGGTCACCCTGAAAAAAGCCTTATCCATTGACAGCTATGATCCGGCTGCAAACTTCAACTATGGCTTAGTCAATACAAAGCTGGGGAATGAAGTAGATGCCAGAGACGGATTTGATGTTGCCTCTCTGAGTGTAGAATACAGGAGTGCGGCTTTTTTGGAGTTGAGTAAGATCTATTTTAAAAAGAAAGAATATACAAAGGCAAAGGAATATGCAGGCAAATGCTTACTCTATAATCTGAATAACCTGGATGCTTACCGGATAGAAGCCATGATTTACCGGTTACAAAACGAAGAGACAAAGGCAATGGAGGTAGTAGATAAAATGATAAGCATTGATCCCCTAAATCATTTTGCGCGGTTTGAGAAATATCTATGGCACGCTTCACCGGCTACCGGAAAATATTTTACCTCATTCATTAAAAATGAAATGCCACAGGAAACCTACCTGGAGTTAGGCATTTGGTATTATCAGCTCAATCGGAATGAAGATGCACTTAACGTATTTTCATTTGCTCCTCCCACAGCGGAGGTCAATTACTGGAATGCTTTTCTTGAAAATAAAGCCGTGGATGTCCATAACCCCGAAATGGCTTCTGCATTACCCTTTAGGGCAGAAACCGCTGATATGCTGGAAGAACTCATCAAAAGCAATAGCAACTGGAAGTTAAAGTATCACCTGGCATTGATCTGGTGGAGCAGGAACAATATGGACAAAGCAAGGGAATTATTTTCCGCCTGCGGCAACGAGACCGCCTATGCTCCGTTTTATGCTGCTAAAGCAGCTTTGTTTCCATCCGATAAGGAGATCAGCTTAATAAAGGCGATTGAGCTGGATAAGGAACAATGGCGGTATCACAAATTATTGGCAGAGCACTATATATCTCAACAGGAATACGAAAAGGCATTAGCCGTGGTCGAAC
>JAYVXJ010000240.1:0-2123 GCA_043785285.1 Chitinophagaceae bacterium | reverse complement strand
AATCCGAATTTTCCGTTGAGGTATTTGAACCATTGATTAACATCTGGAATATTCACAAACATGGCAATGGGCTTATCCTGATGATATACGAACCAGATCAGGCGTGGATCAATCACTGCTTTCATTTGCTTAAACATATGGTTAACCTGTTCATAACGGAGTTGTTTCATACCGCCATGACCCGACCAGGCCTTATTATAGATTTCCGTAAAATCAGCAGCGTATTTATGCAGTTTGTTCAACTCTATATGTTGTGCACGGAATGCAGGGTCTTCACTGATCAGGGCATGCCGCTGCGTCACTTTTTCTATAAGCTCTTTTTGCGGATCCATGCCAAAGCAAAGTTGCTGAAAGAACACGCGGAATCCATATTTTTCGAAAAGTCCGGAGTAGTAAGGAGGGTTGTAATTCATTCGGTACATCGGCTCATGGAATCCCTGGGTTACCAGTCCCCACCAGGTATCACGTTCTCCGAAATTGATTGGTCCGTCCATGGCTTCCATGCCCCGTTGCATCAGCCAGTGTTTGGCCACATCAAACAGCCTGTCGGCAGCCGTGAAATCGTTGATGCAATCGAAAAAGCCAATGCCGCCGACCGGAAATTCGTCCCCCTTTGTTTTATATCTTTTATTTACGAAAGCGGCGATTCTCCCTAATTCTTCCCCATCGTTGGAAAGCAGGATCCAGCGTATACATTCCCCATGCCGGAAAACTTTATTCTGTTTCGGATCAAATACATGGATTATGTCTTTGTCCAGCGGACGGATATAGGTAGGATCGTTTTTATGAATATGCGCATTTATGGCAATGAAACGGCTGGCCAGGGAAAGGGTGGTTACTTCTATCAGTTGCATACGATTCAGATCTGTTGGCAATGAGTAAACTAAATTTTAAAGTGAATGGAACTCCGGCCAGATCAATTGCCGGCAAAATTAACCGTTTACCGTTTAGGTTTGAATGATCAAGCGATTAAAAATGGAAGAAACGCAAACACTTTTTAAGCCTGCTAACTTTTTCTTTTTTGATTTTCAAATTACCCCCTCAACCCTTACCTTTGCGGGCGCAAATCAGAGAAGCAAGGCTGGTTGTAGCGGTCGTATTTTACTAGGACTAATCTAAGAACTCACTATAATTTATTTATGGCCAATAAAGGTAAAATTAAACAGATCATCGGGGCTGTAGTAGATGTACAGTTTCATAACCAATTGCCGGAAATTTACAATGCGCTGGAACTGAAGAAACCAGGAGGGGATACCCTGGTGCTGGAAGTTCAGCAACACCTGGGAGAAGATAGCGTCCGTTGTATTGCCATGGACGGTACCGAAGGTCTAAGACGGGGTCTGGAGGTGGTGGATACCGGACTGGCTATAACTATGCCGGTGGGAGAAGCTATCAAGGGCAGGTTGTTTAATGTTACCGGAGATCCGATTGACGGATTACCCGCAGTTTCCAAAGCAAACGGACGCCCGATACACAGCAAGCCTCCTGCTTTTGAGAACCTGAGTGTGAGCACAGAAATCCTCTTTACCGGGATCAAAGTAATTGACCTGATAGAACCCTATGCAAAAGGGGGTAAAATTGGTCTTTTTGGTGGTGCCGGAGTTGGAAAAACCGTATTGATCCAGGAATTGATTAATAATATTGCCAAAGCCTATGCAGGTGTTTCTGTATTTGCAGGCGTTGGTGAACGTACGCGTGAAGGAAATGACCTGATGCGGGAAATGATTGAGGCCGGTATTATGAAATACGGCGACAATTTCAAGCACAGCATGGAAAACGGCGGATGGGATCTGTCTAAAGTAGACATGAAGGAACTGGCTGAATCCAAAGCTACTTTTGTATTCGGACAAATGAATGAACCTCCGGGAGCCCGTGCCCGTGTGGCCCTGAGCGGATTGACGGTGGCAGAATATTACCGGGACGGAGATGGTAAAGGACAGGGACGTGATATTTTATTTTTTGTAGATAATATCTTCCGTTTTACACAGGCCGGATCAGAAGTTTCTGCTCTGCTGGGTCGTATGCCATCTGCGGTGGGATATCAACCAACGCTGGCTACGGAAATGGGATTGATGCAGGAAAGGATTACTTCAACAAAAAACGGTTCCATTACTTCCGTGCAG
>JAYVXJ010000239.1:0-7136 GCA_043785285.1 Chitinophagaceae bacterium | reverse complement strand
ATTGCTGACTACCTTCTTCAATGCTATATTTTATTCAAAACAGCAATTTGGACTGCCTAATAAGATTCTCTTTACGGTAAATGGCTCCCTGATTATTTTGCTTATTTCCGGGAACGGGTCGCCCTGGGTTAGGAATCATTTCTTACTACTTTATTTTTTTTCTTACTTTCTTCAGGGATTATTTTTGATGATCGCTTTTTTCATCTTGTACCCGAAAGAAGGGAGCAGTGGATTTCCGTCCTCGCCGGCTTTAAAAAAGGTAATCAGATACTCCTTAATTGCACTCACGGCCAATATCATTTATTTTCTGGTGAACCGGATGGACTACTGGTTTGTGGAGCACTATTGTTCATCAGGCGATCTCGGGAATTATATACAGGCTTCCAAACTCGGACAAATGCTGCTGATCGTTCCTTCCATACTAGGAGCCACTCTTTTTCCCCTGATTGCTTCGGGAAAAAGTAAAATCACCGTTGAGGGAATGGCGCCTGTAGTGCGTGTTTTATTCTGGATCAATATCGGAATATGTTTACCTATTGTATTGTTCGGTTACTGGGCCTTTCCGTTTTTATTTGGTGCGAGTTTTACCGGAATGTATCCGTTACTTCTATTACTCCTTCCCGGATTGTTATGCCTGACCGCCAACTATCCATTAACAGCCTGGAATTCGGGTAAAAATCTGATTAAAAGAAATATTACCGGTTCTGTTATTGCATTAGCTGTAATTGCAACCGGTGATTTTTTTATTCTGCCGTATTCAGATGTCCGTACCGCATCCATCGTAAGCAGTGTTGGGTATTTTTCCTACTATTGCTATATCCTGTTTCATTATCGCAGGGAACATGCGTCCAGTCTGGCTGATTTCTTTGTAATTAAAAAAACAGATTTTCCCTGGCTGGCAGTTCAGGTAAACCGGTTTTCAGGAAAAAACGATGGACAGGAAAAAATTAAATTGCCTTAACCGCATTTCATGAAAAAAATACTTTGGCTGGCCAGCTGGTATCCCAGCAAAGTAGATCCGTATACAGGTGATTTTATTGAACGGCATGCCCAGGCCGCTGCCAGGGAAAATGATATACATGTGCTTCATGTAGTAAAAGATACGCGGGCAATTTTTGCGGAAAAAAGAATCGAGGAACACCGCCATTATGCTCAAGGCGGAGAAGCGACGATCATCTATTATAAAACTCCCACTTATAACATAAAATGGTTCGAAAAATTATACTCAAATTATGTTTATCTTAAGCTTCATGAAAATTATTTAAAAAAATATATCGGGAAAGCCGGAAAGCCAGACGGTATCCATGTACATATTGGTATGAAGGCGGGCTTAGCTGCCCTCCTGTTAAAATGGAAGTACCGGATTCCTTATGTTGTTTCCGAACAATGGAGCGGATTATGTTCAGAATCCAACCCCAATTTTAATGATAAACCCTTTATGTTTCGCTGGCTCTGGAAATTACTGATGAAAAAGGCTACCGGCTATTCGGCTGTAAGTGAATATCTGGCTAACGCTATGCAAAATCAGTTTTTCTTAAAGCGGCGGGTGCAGGTGATCCCAAATGTGGTGAATACGGATGTTTTTTATCCTTCCGGAACAACCAATAATAAAATTCAGTTCATCCATATCTCCAGCTTAAACTATCAAAAGAATGCAGAACAAATCCTGGAGGCGGCTGCCATATTGAAAAAGCAATTCCCGGAATTTACCCTTCTGATCTTTGGTGAACCAAAAGAAAACCTGTTAACCTTCACCCGTGAATTGAATATTCAGGATGTGGTTGAATTTAAAGGAACTGGTCCCCAGGAAGAACTCCGGAAATTTATTCAGCAAAGTGTTGCACTCATTCTGTATTCGAGATTCGAGACGTTCGGTTGCGTTATCATCGAGGCTAATGCCTGCGGAAAACCGGTGATCGTAAGCGACATTCCGGTGTTTCATGAAAACGTGAAGAGTTCTGTTACGGGGGTATTTGTGCCATTGAATAATCCCGCCTTGCTGGCAGAGACTATGTATTCATTGGCCACTAATCAATTGGTGTTCGATGATGCCATCATTGAAAAACAGGCAAAGGATAAATATTCCTATGAAATAGTAGGAAAGCAGTTTGATGAATTTTATCATAATAACTTTGACTGAGCTTTAAAACAGGCTAACGGTGCTCTTCATAATAATGTATAGGGAGAGTTGTTGAAAGCTGATGTCTTTCAAGCTCAGTAAGTGGTTTTGCATATACGGAATCAACGGCATTTTTGAGTTGCTCATTGGTACGGATACCAACTATCGCAGATAAAATAGCCGGATGGTCTATTACAAAACGGATTGCCGAAGCCGTTGCAGATCGTGCATCAGACGAAACTTCTTTTATTACGCGGGCTGCTTCAGCAACCTGCTCTAACGTATAATTTAAGAAAGCCGTTGCCGGTTTGGAAACCAGTAATCCCCTGGCCAGGGAGCCTCTGGCCAATACGCCAATTTTATTTTTCTGCAATAGATCCAGCATTTCTTCTTCGGGCCGGCGATCCAGCAGACTGTATTGCATCATCACACTCACGATATGGGAGCGCCTTATGTATTCCCTGATAACATTGGGACGAATGGAAGAGATTCCATAATACCGGATCTTTCCCTGAGCCTTTAGCAATTCAAAAGCTTCGATGGTTTCATCTATTGGATCGGCGATAGTTCCACCATGCAGTTGGTAGAGATCAATATAATCCGTTTGCAAACGCTGCAGACTTTTCTCTACCGCTTCCAGCATATATTTTTTGGTTGGGTTCCAATCCCACCCACTACCATCAGGCCGGCATTCATTACCCACTTTGCTGGCAAGGATCACCTGATCCCGTATGCCTTTGAAAGCCTTTCCAACTAATTCTTCATTCAAACCCCGTTGATACATATCTGCCGTATCGAAATAATTAATGCCCATCGAAACGGCCTGCTGTAGGATTTTTCCCGCATTCCCATTTTCTGCGCCGAGCGACATACAGCCGAATCCAATGCGGCTGATTTTCAATGAAGACTTTCCTAATAATAGATACTCCATGATATTTTAATATTACGCGGACCGCTAAACGCGGAATTCGAAACGCTGGTTAAAGATCAGGCGCAAGTTCCGAATAATTTAGCAGGTAAAAATTTCAGACAAGCGTTTCGCGTTCAGCGTAAAATTTTTACCTTTACCCAATGGAGGAACTAAAAAGAATCAGTCTGCATACAAAGATCAGAAGACGATTGAAGCAGATTTTTGACCGTGCAGGCAATGAAAAGCTGAGGAATAATTTTCTACAGGCGGTTCCTTTCTGGATTGCTTCATTACTTACAGGTTTGATCGCTGTTTTTTATTCAAAAATTTTTCTGCTCGCAGAAAGCACTACTTCACACTTATTCAAAGGCACCCCCTGGCTATTATTTATCGTTACCCCCATCTGTTTTTTACTGGCCTGGTGGTTCGTGATCCGCTTTGATCCTTACGCCAAAGGAAGTGGCATTCCACAGGTGATGGCAGCAATAGAAATGGCCAATCCGAAAGACAATCACAAAATCCATAAACTGCTTAACCTGCGGATCATCTGGGTGAAAATGCTTTCCAGCTTTTCCATGATACTGGGCGGCGGACTGATCGGCAGGGAAGGACCCACCATACAAATCGCCGGCTCTATATTCCGTAAGATCAACCAGATGCTTCCGGACTGGTGGCCAAAAATTTCCAAAAGAAATATGATCATGACCGGCGCTGCTGCCGGTCTCGCTGCAGCTTTTAATACGCCACTCGGCGGAATTGTTTTTGCGGTGGAAGAACTTACCAAAACGCATATCAGTTATTTCAAGACGGCCTTATTTTCCGCTGTCATTATATCCGGACTTACAGCACAGGCCTTATTCGGGCCCTATTTGTATCTTGGCTATCCCGGTGTGAACAATCTTTCATTCTATATTTTTCTTGGCGTGATTCTCGTGGCCGTATTATCGGGACTGGCAGGAAGCATTACCTCG
The DNA here is from genome assembly GCA_043785285.1 of Chitinophagaceae bacterium. Classification (GTDB taxonomy): domain Bacteria; phylum Bacteroidota; class Bacteroidia; order Chitinophagales; family Chitinophagaceae; genus Puia. The sequence continues at coordinate 3,136 of JAYVXJ010000239.1, read as the reverse complement.
CGCATCATGCTCTGGCTGATGAACTGGAAAAAAAGATTTAAAAAAAGAAATCAGCAAATGGCTTATGTGTTGCTCTGCGGTATTGCCGTTGCCCTGCTGGCCTTTTTTACCAGTCCCATGTTAATCGGCTCTGGAAAGCAACTCATGACCTCAGTATTATTCACCCCGGAAAAATACCTTCCCTGGTATGCGCCCATTGTTCGTATGGGTGGTTCCATATTTTCTTATTCTACCGGAGCTGCCGGAGGCGTATTTGCGCCAGCGCTTACTTCCGGCGCCAGCATCGGATCCGTACTATCCGGCTGGATGCATCTATCAGACTCCGACACCAATCTGCTGATCCTTTCCGGCATGGTCGGATTTTTAACCGGCATCACGCGAACCCCATTTACTTCCGCCATCATCGTGCTGGAAATGACCGATCGCCACAGTCTTATTTTCTACCTTATGCTCGCCGGCATGCTGGCCGGACTCGTTTCCGCTCTCGTTGACCAGCATTCCTTTTACGATCATTTGAAAATGCAGTATTTGAGGGAGGAAGCGGCTACGCCACAGTTGATGGTTGATGGTTGATGAACGACACCGTAATGTTAACTGCTTTCCTATACAAAGGCCCTTTTACCAACAGCCGAAGAGCCAAATCCCCAACGACCAACCATCATCCATCAACCATCAACCAATTTCAGTACCTTCGCGCACCCATGAAGTACATCCGCAATTTCTGCATCATCGCGCATATAGACCACGGAAAATCAACACTGGCCGACCGGATTTTGCAGATTACCCATACCATCAGCGACCGGGATATGATGGAGCAGGTGCTGGATGATATGGACCTTGAAAGAGAGAAAGGAATTACCATAAAGAGCCACGCAATCCAGATCAGTTATACCTTTAAAAACCAGGAATATATTCTGAACCTGATCGATACGCCAGGTCATGTGGACTTCAGCTATGAGGTCAGCCGCGCCCTCGCTGCCTGTGAAGGCGTTTTGCTGCTGGTGGATGCGTCTCAGGGTATTCAGGCACAAACCATCTCCAACTTATATCTCGCCATTGAAAACGATTTAGAGATTATTCCAGTGATCAATAAAATTGATATGGATGGCGCCATGGTGGAAGAAGTTACAGATCAGATCATTGAACTCATCGGTTGTAAGAAAGAAGATATTTTATTGGCCAGTGCGCGCACGGGTGTGGGCGTTGACGCCATTCTCGAGGCCATTATAGAAAGAATACCTGCGCCGGAAGGCAATCCGGATATTCCCTTACAGGCCTTGATCTTTGACAGTGTTTTTAATTCTTTCCGCGGAATCATCGTTTATTACCGGATCCTGAATGGAGTATTGAGAAAGGGCGATAAAATCAAGTTTGTCTCTACAGGTCTGGATTATCAGGCGGATGAAATCGGCATACTGAAAATGGGATTGGTTCCCAAACCTGAACTTTGGGCCGGAGACGTGGGATATATTATTACCGGAATCAAGAATGCCAAAGAAGTGAAAGTGGGAGATACCCTTACGCTTTCTTCCAATCCCAACCCGCAGATGATTCAGGGTTTTGAAGAAGTGAAGCCCATGGTTTTTGCCGGTATCTATCCGGTGGATACAGAAGATTTTGAAGAACTCCGCGAATGTATGGATAAGCTTCAGCTGAATGATGCTTCTCTCACCTATGAACTGGAAACTTCCCAGGCCCTGGGTTTTGGTTTTCGTTGTGGATTTCTGGGCATGCTTCATATGGAGATCATCCAGGAACGGCTGGAACGCGAATTCAACCAGATGGTGATCACCACGGTTCCGAACGTAAGTTTTATAGCTCATACCAGTAACGGCGAAATTATCCGGGTTAACAATCCTTCGGAAATGCCGGATCCTACCAGAATTGATAGAATAGAAGAACCCTATATTAAGTCCCAGATTATTACCAAGCCGGAATATATCGGAAACATCATTACTTTATGTTTAGGTAAACGGGGTATATTATTGGATCAAAATTACTTAACCCCGACACGGGTCGAACTTCACTTTGAACTTCCGCTAACAGAAATCGTATTTGACTTCTACGATAAATTAAAAAGTCAGACCCGGGGTTATGCTTCTTTTGATTACCATCCTATCGGTTACCGGGACAGCAATATTGCGAAAATGGATATTCTGTTAAACGGTGATAAAGTAGATGCCCTGAGCGCATTGATCCATCGGGGTCATGCTGAGGATTTCGGTCGCAAACTTTGCGAGAAGCTGAAAGAACTCTTACCCCGCCAGCAATTCCAAATTGCCATCCAGGCGGCCATCGGTTCGAAAGTGATTGCCCGCGAAACCATCAGCGCGTTGAGAAAAGACGTGACCGCCAAATGTTACGGCGGTGATATTTCGCGTAAACGCAAACTCCTGGAAAAACAGAAAGAAGGGAAGAAGCGCATGCGCCAGATCGGCAACGTGGAAATTCCACAGGAAGCTTTTCTGGCGGTGTTGAAATTGGATGAGTAGATATTTACAGGTAATTGTCATTAATTCATTCGGGAACCATAGTTTTATCTTTCGTCATTCCCTAAGCTCCACGATTGCCTTATTCACTGCGCTTCCGAAAGATTTTTTAATGCAACGTGGGACCAGTGCAGGCAATATTAATGAACGTACGTAAGAGCCCTGGCATACCACATTGCAGGGCATGAATTAAGTCACTTCAACATCATAAAGGAAAGATATTTACAAAAACATGCAGTCTGAATAATTAATATCTCCGCAAATGGAGTTCTCAAATTTGTTCATCTCTTCCGCTTCTTATTCAATTCCGACTGTTCCTTAAGCTTGTTTTCATCAACCCCACCGGCATCATTTAGAATTTTTCGGTCCTGAGGATATTGACCGTCTTTCAGCGTAGGGCTGAAAACTTTGGCAACATGTAACCACTGTCCGTTCTGCCAGCGGAATCCTTCATAATCCCCGTCGGGAACATACGTGTCTTTTCTCACCGGCTCACTGGATTCGGATACGAGGTGATCGAATATGATCATATCCAGACTTGAATCGTAGTTGAATGTTGTGCCGGCTTCTTTCTTATATTCTATATTAAAACGCACCGGCATTTTTTTGGAGGCCTTTGCAGAATCATCCTTAAATGAAAAATAATA
>JAYVXJ010000238.1:0-7147 GCA_043785285.1 Chitinophagaceae bacterium | reverse complement strand
ACGCCCGTAATTTTGATTTTAAAAGCAAATATGATTTTATCATTACCAATCCACCATTTTTTGAATCAGACCTCCGCTCACCATCTTCTGTAAAGAATAAAGCCAAACATGGCGCTACGCTGAGCCTGGAAGAGCTACTTCCTGTGATTTATCGTACACTAAACAGCAGCGGGGCTTTCAGCATCCTGCTACCCTTCCACCGGACGGATTATTTTGAAAAACTCGCCATTGAAAAAGGCTATTTTCTTCAGGAAAAAATGTTGATCAGGCAATCCCCTGCGCATCTTCCGTTTCGTTCAATATTATTATTTACAGTAAGGACGGTTACTACTATTGCTGTTCATGAATTAATTATCCGCGATGATAAAGGAAAGGAAACAGTTGAATTACTAAGCTTACTGGAAGATTATTATTTACGCACTTTATAACACGTAAGGCTTAACGTTTACTTGTTTACCCGCCGAAGGGAAGCGCAGGAGGGCTAAACGCAGAACGCCAACTCCATTCTCCACTGTCAATTACCACCATACTCCCTCATATACTCAAAATGCGCTGTGATCTCCCCGCTCTCCACCATCGTGGCTCTTTCAATAAGGGAAGATCCTTTTTTAAAGAGATCTTCCAATACATATTTTATGAGTTGTTCTCCGAAATACCGGGAGGCATCACGCGGGAGTTCATTGGGAAGATTTCCTACAGCCATTACATCTACTGAACCGGGCAGATAGGGTGCCGTTCGCTGATGCGTTATTTTATCTACCCCATATACCGGATCTTCCATAAGCGCATCTCCCAGATTACAAGGGACCGAACCGGACTTATCATCCGTAATATCGGCAATGGTCTGAATCCTGAAACCGGGCTTTTGCAAGTCTTCCCATTCAAACAACGGTGGCATGCGGGGATCCCAGAAAATGCCATTCAGGAGAATATCCGATGTTTTCATATAGGGTTTAAAAATGCACACATACTGATCGGGGTTGCGGTGGAAATCATCCCGGTGATACGTTTCATTCAACTTATGTTTGTACAGTGCATTCCCCTTCAATTGGGCAAAGACCGGATAAGAAAAGTTTCGTGAAAGATATTCATCCGGTTCCACCTCAATGATCCCCAGGAGATTCATGATCTCCAGCAGGCCATGGGCAACCCTGCCGGAACCCGTAATAACTACTTTGATATTGGGAAGCCGGAGCCCGAAATAAGAATGAATAAGCTGACGGAAACTGGATTGCTGATAAACCCGGGGCAATGAATATTTTCCGGTACGTTTACCATAAGCCATTATGCCGTTATGTGCACCAACAACGCCTGCAAAAAAACCAAAGCCCAGGATGCGTTGCCCATCCTCGTGCTCCATACATTCATAATCAATCAGGGTGATTTTCTTATCCAGGATGGCCTGGAAAAGTGCCTGATTATAAGGTTGCATTTTACGGGTATGCGAAAAAAAAAGATATCGCTTTTCAGGAATGAGCAGATCAATTTTCACTTCCTTGATACCAAACAGGAAATCGCATTCGCTGAGGTCATTCGTTACCTCGACTCCTGCCATTTTGTATTCTTTATCTGTAAAGCACCGTTCCGGAGAAGGCTGCGCAACTATTTTCAGCGTTGGAAAATTCTTCTGGAGCCATTTACATTGCGAAGGGATAAGTGCAACACGATTGTCAGCCGGTATTTTTGTCTCTCGGATTAAGCCAATACGGGTCATTAAAGCCGTTGTTTAATTTGGCAAGTTAATTATAAAAACAGCAAGTAAATTTCGGCAACTTCTTCCTTTTCCGCTAATGGCCCTTCACCGATGCCGGCAGTTGAGGTATTTTAAGGATAAACCGCGAATAAAAAAGGAGGTATAATGGCTTGGTATTTAATCCATTTAATAGCAAATACTTACTTAGCAGCGAACACGATTTCAACGAAAACATGAATCGTTTTTCGGATAGCGTGAAATCGATTACCGGCAAGTACCCGGCCGTGCAGGGCACTGATTTTATTTGGAATGGAATTAAAGATAATGGTCAGGCTATTGTTTTCACCTGTAAAGTCCATTCAGGATTACCACATAAAAACGACAAGCATTTTAAGGACGAGATAGTCGATAAAGCACTAACGGATTTTATAACTAATAAAATTAGCAATAATTGATAAATAAATTAGTATATTTGGGCTTATTCTATTAATCTTTATCTGGTAGTCAAATAATTTTATGTCGGGTTAACTTTGTTGAATGGACGTTTTAACCAAAGAACAGAGACAAAAGAATATGAAAGCTATCCGGTCCCGGGATACCAAAGCGGAAATAGCTTTAGCGAAGGCCCTTTGGCATAAAGGATACCGATACAGGAAAAATGATAAAACGGTTTTTGGTAAACCAGATATTACATTCAAGAGGTTAAGAATTGCTGTTTTTGTAGATAGCGAATTCTTCCACGGAAAGGATTGGGAAATCCACAAGCACAGGATTAAGACAAACCGGGATTTCTGGTGGAACAAAATTGAGTCAAATATTAAGCGCGATAACATAGTTATCAACAAATTAGGAGGGGATGGGTGGAAAGTTTTACGGTTTTGGGATAAGGAAATCCTGAAAAATGTGTCATATTGCGTAAATAAGATTGAGGAGGTTATTAATTATTCTAAAAATGGCGATTAAGTATTCAGATATAAGGTTGAAATTGAATCTTGAAGTTGATAATAAGGATAATAGCGGTCTTGCTCATCTGACCCATTATCTTCAAAATCATAAAAACGGCGTATCCCAGTATTTTAAATCTGACGCAATAAAATATTTAACTCATTTACATGAAGAGCTGAATATTGCTCGCGACCCGGATTTTCAATATTACCTGCCGGTTAAATGGGATATTCCTTTCCCTCCACCCGAAAATTCTAAGTTTAAATTCATTGATTTATTTGCAGGAATCGGAGGCATCAGACTTGCTTACCAGAATCTTGGTGGAAAATGCGTTTTTACAAGTGAGTGGAATAGTTACGCCAAAAGAACTTATGAAGCAAATTTTGGTGAAGTTCCTTTTGGAGATATTACCAGGATAAAGGAAAGTGAAATTCCAGACCACGATCTTTTACTTGCAGGATTTCCATGTCAACCTTTTTCTATTGCCGGAGTCTCTAAAAAAAATGCTTTGGGAAGAGCTCATGGATTTCTTGATGAAACTCAGGGGACTTTATTTTTTGATCTGGCCAGGATTATTCAGCATAAGAAACCGAAGGCTTTTATGCTTGAAAATGTAAAGAATCTTATTTCTCACGATAAGGGTAAAACGTTTAAGGTTATTTCAAACACCCTGAAGGATCTGGGATATTCAATCCATTATCAGGTCTTAGACGGCAAACATTTTGTGCCCCAGCATAGAGAAAGAATTATTATTGCCGGATTTCGCGTTGATGTTTTCCAAGGGAAGGAAAAATTTAAATTTCCTGAGTTGCCGAAGCCTGCCAGAGCTATAAAAGAAATTCTTGAATCAAAACCTGATACAAAATATACGTTAAGTAATCATCTTTGGGAATATCTTCAAAATTATTCTGCAAAGCATAAAGCAAAAGGAAACGGTTTTGGTTTTGGCCTTGTTGATCTTAATGGGATTACAAGAACGATTTCAGCGAGATACTACAAAGATGGATCTGAAATCCTTATTCCACAAAAAAGCAGGAACCCAAGGCGTTTAACGCCCCGTGAATGCGCACGTCTCCAAGGTTTTCCGGATGATTTCCTTATCCCTGTTTCTGATACTCAGGCCTATAAACAGTTTGGAAACTCAGTGACTGTACCATTAATTCAGGCTGTTGCAAAAAAACTAGTCAAAGAACTCGTAGCAAATAAATGAATTTAAAACAACTCCAAGATTTTTATTCAGATAACGGTTGCCAGAAATTTTACGTAAAAGTATTATCATCTAATGATAATTCTAAAAATCAGGTTTACCTCGGAGGCAATTTTGAGATTCTAAATATTTTCCCAATTTCTAATATAGAGACTGAGAGTGCAGGTAATTGGGAAAGGGAAAGATTCAAGGCGTCTATTCATTTCAGTTGGATATCTGATGACGGAAATTTATATCCTGCCCTAAAATCACAATTAATATTATACCCAAAATATCCTGAGGTAAGATTCTCAGGCTTTCTGGCCGGTTGCGAAAATCCGCCATCAGAATTAATGACACAGCGTTTAGATGGCAGATATTTATTTCTATCTGTATCAAATAAGGGAGTTATTTTAGGGTATGTAGCATCTCCCTCGGCTGATATCTCAAAAGAAATTCAAAATCTGGATTTATCAGACAGAATTGGAGTGTTCATGGTATTTGATTTACCGAAAATTGAAAATAATAGAGAAAGACTTATAAATGAATTGAAAAGAATACATCAACAAGAATGGATAGTATCAAAACGGTTAAATAAAAATGGGGATATTTTACCATGTCAATCATCCAATTGTGGAGGATATACATTAGAAGCAGAATTAGGAATTACACCAAATGGGTACTCAGAACCAGATTTTTTGGGATGGGAAATAAAACAATTTGGTGTAAATAACTTTGACAGATTAAATAGTAAAATAATAACGTTAATGACCCCGGAGCCAACAGATGGCATGTATGCTTCTGAAGGGGTAGAAGCATTTATAAATAAATATGGCTATACTGACAAGAAACTAAGAGCAGATCGTAAAAATTTTGGTGGAATTCATAAATCAGGAAGAAGACAATCATTAACTGGGCTGGAACTAAAACTTATTGGTTTTGATTTAGCTGAATTAAAAATAAGAAGTGCTAATGGGATGATAGCCTTAATTGATAAAGCTGGAAATATTGCAGCATCTTGGAGTTTTTCTTCCCTATTGTTACATTGGAATAGAAAACATAATCAGGCTTGTTACGTTCCCTCTTTAACTACTACGATTCCAGAAAAGAAATACAAATACGGTAATAGAGTAATCCTTGGAATAGGCACGGATTTCAAATTATTTCTAAACGAAATGGCGATAGGAAATATTTATTATGATCCGGGAATTAAAATGGAAAATATTTCAACAAAACTTATTATAAAAAGAAGAAGTCAGTTTAGAGTAAAATCTGGAAATTTAAAAAATTTGTATATCAAAAACGAACTTATTTCTGTAAATAAATAATCTTATTCATATTAAAAATACCATTATTCATTCTGTTACTTACAATAGCTGGGTAATTTTTAAGCCGCTAACCGCCCTATATACAGGCATTGTTGGTAAAGGCGTTTTATTTTTTTACAATTTAACTGCTCGTAGAGCTGGTAGCAGTCGTTTTGGGCCGGCCAATCAGTTTCCCAATTTTGGCGCTTTATAACGGTCAAGTCCATGTATTATGAAAAAAACCTCATTGTATTCATGCTTGGTTTAAACTTTTAAGGGCACATTAAATCAATAGCTTAGAACAAATATTTGCTGATATTTTTTATTTGCCTATATTTTCAGAAGATTTGGGCGCCCGCCGGAGGAGTATGCAAGAGAATAACCCAGTCCTGATCCCGCCTTCAGAAGTTTTCCTATTTTTTAAACACCTGATATATGCAACCAACCAACTTCTCCCGAGCTGGCTTTCTGGCACTATTTATTTCCTTCGTAGCCATTGTTTCCTGGGAAATCCATTTACGAAATGGTGACAGAACGATTTCTTATGATGACAATGAAGCCCTATGGGCCAACAAAAGAGCAATGGTTTATGAACCCATCGCCCAAGCCACCGTTTTCATTGGTTCTTCACGAATTAAATATGATCTGGATATTCCGACCTGGGAAAGCCTTACAGGAGATCATGCCATTCAGCTGGCCAATGTAGGCAGCAGCCCCAGGCCGGTATTAGAGGACCTGGCCAATGATCCAAATTTTAAAGGCAAATTAATTGTTGATGTTACAGAAGGTTTGTTTTTTTCTGAATTCAATTTCTATGACGCGAAAACTAGAAAAAAGATTGCATACTTTAAGGATCAAACACCAACACAAAGTTTCAGTTTCCAGGTAGATCATGTACTGGAATCGAAATTCTTTTTTCTGGATCAGGATAATTTTTCCATTAATGCGATGATGGATAACGCTCACATGTTGGGTTACAGGCCCGGTGTATTTCCCGGACTTTTTTTCCCGATGGAATTTGAGCAGGTTAGTTTTGGCCGGCAGTCTTTTATGACTCCTCGTTTTGTTGCGGATACCAACCTGCAAAATCAGGTAAAAGATATCTGGTCGATGTTTGGAAGAATGAATACAACACCTCCGGTTTCGGGCAGCGACCTGGATTCCATTTTATATTCTGTAAAATCTCTGGTGGACAAAATTAAAGCCAGGGGCGGTCAGGTATTATTTGTTCGTACACCCTCCAGCGGACCAGTAAGGATGGGCGAAATGAAAGGTTTTCCACGTGCAGCATACTGGGATCGTTTGTTGGCAGTTACTGAATGCAAGGGAGTATATTTTGAAGATTATCCTGCCACCGCTAATTTGATTTGTCTGGAATGGTCGCATCTGTCACCAGCAGATGCAGTGATTTATACAAAGACCTTGATCAAAGCGCTTCATGAGGATAAAGGATGGTCTTTCAAAAATTAACCCGATAAATTTTAGTGCTATTTAACCCCTAATATTCCAACGATGCTTTTCAACTCTTATACTTTCCTGGTCTTTTTTATAATCGTTTTGATTTTACATAATCTTCCGTTTTCCTGGAAGACAAAAAAAATCAATCTCCTGATTGCCAGTTATGTTTTTTATGCTGCCTGGAATCCGCCATTTATTCTTCTGTTATGGCTCTCTACAATTGTAGATTATTTTGTGGGAAAGGCATTGTATACTCAGGAAAATAAACACAAGAAAAAATTATTTCTTGTTATCAGTCTGATCGGCAATCTGGGTATGCTTTGCTTTTTTAAGTATGGCGGATTCATATTGGAAAATTTTACATATCTGGTCAATGCGCTGGGGGTCAATTATCATCCGGCAAAACCCAATATCATCCTGCCGGCGGGTATCTCTTTTTATACATTCACCACCTTGTGTTATACAATAGATATGTATAGGAAGGAAAGTAAGCCGGTACAATCCTTACTTGATTTTTCTTTGTTTGTAACCTTTTTTCCGCATCTGGTGGCTGGTCCG
>JAYVXJ010000237.1:0-2129 GCA_043785285.1 Chitinophagaceae bacterium | reverse complement strand
GGGTATCAATAAGCTATGAGTACAGGATTGGAAATATGTATACTCAGCTTTCCCTTATACAATAATCGAATTTATGCTTGTATAAGATGAATCAATTTCCATAAGTACATTTTTAAAAATGCACTTATGGAAATAGTTAAATACGATTGTTAAATAAATAAATTATTCTTATATGGGTGATTTACAAATCAAGAAATCACCAGAGAAATATGATGTTATCATTGTAGGCTCTGGCGCAGGTGGAGGAATGGCTGGATACGTACTCGCAAATGCCGGGATTAAAGTATTAATGTTGGAAGCGGGGCCATATTTTGATCCTGCGAAAGATTCGAAACAATTGCAATGGCCCTGGGAATCTCCCCGCAGGGGTGCCTCTACAACACGCTCCTTTGGAGATTTTGATGCTGCCTATGGTGGGTGGCAGATAGAAGGCGAACCCTACACTTTAAAAGATGACACCAAGTTTACCTGGTTTCGCTCACACATGTTAGGAGGGCGTACGAACCACTGGGGCAGGATTTCGCTTCGAATGGGTCCGCATGATTTCAAAGGAAAAATCTTTGATGGTGCAACGGATGACTGGCCTATTAGCTATGATGATGTTAAGCCCTTTTATGATAAGGTTGATCGTTTGATTGGAGTATATGGAACGGTAGAAGGAATAGAGAATGATCCGGATGGGATATTTCTTCCGCCCCCCAAGCCCCGACTCAATGAATTATTTATTCAACAAGGAGCAAAGAAGGCTGGTGTAAAAGTCATTCCTGGTCGTGGCTCTGTACTTACAGAAGCATTACCTGGAAATAAAGATCGGGGAGCCTGTTTCTTTTGTGGGCAATGTAGTAGAAGCTGTAAAATATATGGAGACTTTTCTGCCTCATCCTGCCTGGTGATTCCGGCTATTAAAACGGGTAATCTTAAATTGATTCCTAACGCTATGGTGCGGGAAGTCATTATTGGGAAAGACGGTTTAGCTAAGGGAGTTTCCTACGTTAGCAAAGATGATATGATGGAATACCAGGTAAATGGAGGAATTGTTATTCTGGGCGCAAGCGCTTGTGGATCTGCCAGGATATTACTCAATTCCAGGTCAGCCGCGCATCCTAATGGCTTAGCGAATAGCAGTGGCGTTGTTGGTAGATATTTGCATGATTCTACGGGTGCTTCCATGTCGGGTTTTCTGCCTCAGCTTATGGACCGAAAAAGATATAACGAGGATGGAGTAGGTAGTGCTCAAATTCTTTCCCCGTGGTGGCTCGACAATAAAAATTTAGATTTCCCACGAGGTTATCATATTGAATACGGTGGAGGAATGCATATGCCATCATATGGATTTGGATCAGGTGTACCCTCAATGAATGGAATGGTGCCCGGCCGTGATGGAAAGATGAAAGATGCTGGCGGTTTTGGTCAATCTTTAAAAGATGATTATCGCCGTTTTTATGGAGCTGGCATAGGTATGGCCGGGAGGGGAATGGCTATTGCCCGTGAGTATAATTATTGTGAAATTGACCCGGATGTAGTTGATAAATTTGGCATCCCGGTATTGCGCTTTAATTATAAATGGAGCGATGCGGAAATTAAGCAAGCCAAACATATGCAGGAGACATTTGAATCTATAATGCACGCTATGGGAGCAATCGTTACCTCCAAGGCTAAAGGTAAAGAAGATAATTATGGGCTTCACACACCGGGAGATATTATTCACGAAGTAGGCACTGCAAGGATGGGGGATGATCCTAAAACCTCAGCATTGAATAAGTGGAGCCAGGCACATGATTGTAAAAATTTATTTGTGACGGATGGTGCTCCTTTTGTTCAGCAGGGAGACAAGAATCCTACCTGGACTATCCTTGCTCTTTCTATGAGAACAGCAGAGTACATCATTGACCAAAAACTGAGAAAAAATATATAGCCTTATGAACAGAAGGGAATCATTAAAGGCAATAGGAATAACAACAATTAGCACAGGACTATTGCTGGAAGCTTGTAAAACAGATACAAATAAGTCATCTTCAATAGCACAAAAGGATAATCCCGGTAACCTGGCCACGACGGGTTTACAGGAATCTGAGATAGAGCGATTAAAAAAACTTAGTAGTGAACCAGCATTCTTTGATGAGCATGAA
>JAYVXJ010000236.1:0-7167 GCA_043785285.1 Chitinophagaceae bacterium | reverse complement strand
TTTTAGCATTCGGCGAAAAGGCAATTACGAAAAGCGGTAATTTTTTTGAACCCGAGATCCCTCAGATGCTTTCGCTGAAAATGCTCAAAGGCACCCGGGCAGCTTTGCAGGACAATCATTCACTCATTCTTTCGGAGTCAACGGCAAAGGCTTTATTCGGGGATCTTAACCCGATGGGCAAACTGGTAAAAATTGATAACAGGTTTGATGTGAAAGTAACCGGTGTGTATGAAGATCTTCCCTACAATTCAGACTTCAGGAATCTGACATTTATCGCTTCCTGGCAATTGTTTATTGATAACGCTTCCTGGCTCGAAAAATCCACCAATCCCTGGCGCAACAATTCTTTTCAAACTTATGTACAAATGGCTGACCATGCCGATATGGAAAAAGTTTCAGCGAAAATAAAAGATGCTAAACTTAAAAGAGTTACCAAACAGGATGCTGCCTTTAAGCCGGTAATTTTCCTTCAGCCCATGAGCAAATGGCATTTGTATGCTGAGTTTAAAAACGGAGTAAATACCGGAGGGAGGATTGAATTTGTATGGTTATTTGGCATCATTGGTTTTTTTGTGTTGCTGCTTGCCTGCATCAATTTTATGAACCTCAGTACTGCCCGTTCAGAGAAGCGGGCAAAAGAAGTAGGTATCAGAAAAGCCATTGGTTCTTTACGCGTGCAACTGATCAAACAGTTTTTTTATGAATCCCTTCTGGTAACAGCGTTTGCTTTTCTATTATCGTTGCTGCTGGTACAATTGATTCTTCCGTTTTTCAATGATGTCGCCGATAAAAAAACGACCATCTTATGGAATAATCCTTTGTTCTGGTTAGTTAGTATTGCATTTGTTTTAATCACAGGTCTTCTTGCCGGAAGTTATCCCGCACTTTATCTGTCCTCATTTCAACCCGTAAAAGTTTTAAAAGGCACATTCCGCGCCGGGCGGTTTGCTAACATTCCGCGTAAAGTACTGGTGATTCTGCAGTTCACCGTTTCTGTAATTTTAATTATCGGAACGATCGTTGTTTTCAATCAAATACAATTCGCAAAAAATCGTTCCGTGGGCTATAGCCGTGATGGTTTGGTAAGCATATCCATGGTTACAGAAAATATACATACCCATTTTGATGCAGTAAGCAATGAGTTAAAAAATTCCGGAGCATTATCTGAAATTGCTGAATCTTCAAGCCCTACTACCTATGTTGATGAAATAGATAATGGATTCGAATGGCAGGGAAAAGATCCTTCATTGCAAGGCGATTTTGGCGTTGTATACGCCTCGTATGATTTTGGTAAAACCATAGGCTGGCAATTTAAAGAAGGGCGTGATTTTTCAAGAAACTTTGCGACTGATTCCTCAGGAATGATTTTAAATGAAACCGCGGTAAAATTCATGGGTCTGAAACAGCCATTGGGTCTAACCGTCATTTGGGATGGCAAACCTTATCATGTTATTGGTGTAGTTAAAGATATGGTGATGCAGTCTCCGTACGAACCCGTTTTTCGTACTGTTTTTGTAACCAATAATGACCCGCAACCCGTTATTGATATCAGGATAAATCCTGCTGGAAGTACCCACGAGGCATTAAGTAAAATAGAATCTGTCTTTAAAAAATACAACCCGGAGCAGGCATTCGACTATAAATTTATTGATGAAGAATATGCCCGCAAATTCAGTGATGAAGAACGAATCGGTAAGCTCGCCAGCTTCTTTGCCATGCTTGCCATCTTCATCAGTTGCCTTGGTTTGTTTGGCATGGCATCATTCATAGCGGATCAACGTCGCAAAGAAATTGGTGTGCGGAAAATATTAGGAGCATCTGTATTTAATTTATGGCGGTTATTATCAAAAGATTTTGTGGTGCTTATTATTATTTCCCTTCTTATAGCCACGCCAGTAGCTTATTATTTCATGCACAAATGGTTACAGAATTATCAATACCACACAGAACTATCCTGGTGGGTTTTTGCAGGAGCCGGGGCGGGCGCGATGATAATTACTTTATTGACTGTAAGTTATCAAAGTATTAAAACTGCGTTGATGAATCCAACAAAGAGTCTGAGGATAGAGTAATCTTTATTTCAGCTGTATAAGATTAACCATTGGCTACTGTCCACTTTTTGTCAGGTCAAATAATGGCAATTACACATTGATATCGTAGCCGGGAAGCAGTTTAAATCTTTCAATTTGTCGCCGGTGCCGGAGAACATGTACAATAGCATGTTCAGTCAATTGCTCTATATCGTATGATTGCCCCCAGCCCGTTTTTATCTTTAATGAATCGTCACTTTGTTCTACTTCCTCGTTATTAAATTCTTTAAAAATATTTTCGGTAAAAGAGAAAATATTGGTTAGATCCTGCAGGTATTCCTTAATGGTTAAATGAAAGGTTTTGCCCGGCCTCAGCATGTTATGCCCTTTTACGTTATGAATATAGGTCGCATATCCGTAGCCGGAGTGTACTACGTGAGATAAAATGGTCTGGATGGATTTGCAATTTTCATCTGTAGTTTGCGGATCTGTGATGATCGTCAACGCATGATCAGGAATTCTTTCAATGACTTTTTTTAAATCCGAAACTGCCCTTTCATATTCATCAAGCAATGCTCCGATCGCTCCTTGTCTGTACGTTTTTGACATCGTTTAATCCGGGTATGTTTATCAAATTTACGGTAATGCCCAGCTTGAAGGTATGGAACATTGGCAGTTATAATTACGCCGTTTTACAGTCCGCTGCGACTTCTAAAAGACGCTGGTTCCTGAAAAGCCCCGGCATGGTTTCCATGAAATATTTGTTGGGTTTTGGATCGTCCGTTCACTCCACGCATTTAAGAGAAAGAATGATGGGAAAGATTTGGTACATTACATAGAGAGCCCATCCACTGCTTCCACCCCGTTTTTCCAGCGCTGCACTTTTAAAACTTTCTCGTATGTATAAAATTGATGAAATCGCACCTGAGGTATATCGCATTTCTGTGTTTGTACCTGAAATACAATTGCAGTTTAATCACTTTTTGATTAAAGACGATGAACCCTTACTCTTTCATGCAGGCTTAAAACTCATGTTTCCCGTTTTGCAGGAAGCCGTCAAAACTTTAATTGACCCTAAATCAATCAGGTGGATAGGCTTTAGCCATTTTGAAGTGGATGAATGCGGAGCATTAAATGAATGGTTGCAGGTAGCGCCCAATGCCCGGGCAATATGCAGTGAGGCGGGTGCCATAGTTAATATGACCGACTTTGCGCTTCGGCCGGCCCATGCCATGAAAAGCAATGAGATATTGCAAACCGGAAGACACAAGTACCGCTTTATTCGTACGCCACACCTTCCACATGGCTGGGATGCGGGGGTTATGTTTGAAGAAACAGATAAAACATTGCTTTGCTCGGACCTGTTCCATCAAAATGGTGATTTGGTTGCGCTTACCGATAAGGACATCCTGGAAGCGCATAAATCTTCCATGCTTGTTTTTGAAAGCGGCCCATTGATGGATTACACACCCTATAACCACAAAACAAAAGCCATGCTTTATGAGCTGGCCGCCTTAGAACCAAAGACCCTGGCCACTATGCATGGCTCGTCTTTTATGGGTGATTGCTCTAAAGCGTTGATCGATTTAGACGGGGTGATGAAAGAAGTATGGGGTGAAAAATTAAATAATGATTAAGAGAAGCTTAGACAGATCGATTGATGAAAGTTATTTCGGCAACGAAAAAGTGATCGGCTGTTTCTTATAGGACTTCAGCGGCTTTCCTTCGCCCCGGGCGGGAATCCAGTCTGGACTGGATTTGACGATGCGAACGGCTTCCATCAACAAAGGATCTCCGCTAATGGCCTCCATGTTGCTGACCGATCCATCTTTTCCCACATTGAACTGGACGACGACTGTGCCTTCCACTGCAATCATTATGACCAGAGGGCCTTTTCATAAGCACCTGGCCTGTTGTCCTGCCATTGGCTTTGATTATAGCTGCCCGCCGGGGAGGGGGTTAAAATACAAAAGAATAACGGCCTCCTTCCCCCGCGTTTTTACCTTAGATTTATTGCAACATTATTCAGGCTGACCGGTCTGATCAAACAATTGAACAACCCATTTGGCAATAATCCGGCAGACAAACACCTGGTTGACCGGGTTTTGCGTGGGGATACCCGGGCTTTTGGAGCGATTATAAAAAATACCGAATGCCTGGTGGCACAGATCGTTTTCAAATTGATCCCGGTAGCGGAAGACCGGAAAGATATGGCACAGGATATCTACCTGAAAGCTTTTCATAACCTGGGTGGGTTTAAATTCCAATCCAAACTATCTACCTGGATTGCCCAGATCGCCTATAACTCCTGTTTATCCTGGATTGAAAAGAAAAAACTGGTGCTGCCCGGCAACCTGCACGAAGAAGAGGATGGCTATGCCGTATCCACCGGCGCCCTTTACAATAGATCAGTCTCCGGCAGTGATCCCGAAAGCCGGCTTTTTCAAAAGGAGCTTTCGGGTATTCTGGATAAAGAAATTGATAAGCTGCCGCCCATCTATCAAACCTTGATCACCCTCTTTCACCACGAATCCATGAGCTATGAAGAACTTTCCCAAATAACCGGTCTGCCCGATGGTACGGTAAAAAGCTATTTGTTCCGGGCCCGGAAAATGCTGAAAGAAAATTTATTGTCAAAATATAAAAAGGAGGCATTATGAATACCAGCCATCCATCAGAAAGGGAAATACAGCAATTTGCACTGGACAAATCCGCTTGTTCAACCGCGCTGATTGCGCATATTGATGATTGTGCGTTTTGCCAGGCTGAGGGGAGCACTTATCAACTCTTATTTTCTGGAATAGAACAACAGCCCAAACCGGCTTTTGATTTTGATTTGTCCGCGTTGGTACTCCCGCAATTACCGGCTTCCCCGAGGGCTTTGTCCGCAGATTGCATAGTCGCCGGTTTTCTGATTCTTTTCGTTTGCAGCTGCATTGGCGTCCCGGTATACCTTTTCCGGCAGTACTTTTTATATATGTTTTCCGATATTTCAACCTTCTTCATTTATGCCATCCTCAGCAGCGCAGTCATCATTGTATTGTTTAAAGCCCTGAATATGTATAAAAAATATCAAAAACAAATGCAGCTTTTAAATTTTAATTGAAACTTTTGGAACAAATGATCATCACCCCAGTCAAATAGTTAACATCCATCTCAATCAATAAAAATGAAAAAAATACTCAGCACGGCAATCATTTTAAGTTTCGTATTTGTCGCCCAGGCACAGGATAGCTTTGATCCCTTAAGAGACCGGCAACTGTATTTCGATATACTGAATATTTCCGCCATATTGACGGGGATGTACCTGATCTCTTCCTTTATCCTGCAGATTTTTAAACAGCATTACAACTACCGGATCAAAAACAGAATACTCGATAAGGGAACTGAAGAAAATATCGTGCGGCAAATTTTGCAACCCGATAAAAAAGAAAATAAAAATTACACCCTGCAATGGTTCTTCATGCTGGCCGCCATCGGCGTCGGACTTATCCTGATCATTTTGATCCAACCCTTTGGTCTTCGCTCCCTGGCCATCCTGGCATTAAGTCTGGCTGCAGGTTTCGGGGCGTATTATTATTTTACGCGGGAAACGGAGAATTAATGTGAATATGTGTAAATGGGGCCGCTGGCTGCATTTTTTTGTTAAGTAACCCATGTCCAAAAAAAATTATATAAATGAAACTCATTTTTTTCCTGGTCGCTTTTTGCCTGCTGAGTATCCGGGTTTATTTTTCATGGGCTGGGAAGGATAGAGAAAAAAGGGGGGAAAGCACGGCCGATATGGTCATCAAATCGGATAACTTTTATGAAGCAATAAAATATTCCGGAAAATTCCAGCTTACCGACGATGAAACGGGTTTTAAAAGTATTTCCCCGGGAGGATATTTGAAGTACCGTAAAAATGAGGAAAGCGTAAAGGCGGAAAGCAACCTGAAAGGAGAAATCGAATACACGATATATGATGGAGAAAAAAAACTAGCCCTGGATGAACAGGGCAGAAAGCTGGTCGCAGATGCCGTCTGGGAAATGATTTCCTGGGGCTTTGATGCCGATGCCAGAATGGAACGTCTTTATCAGAAAGGAGGAATCCGGGCCTTGTTAAACGAAGTCGATAGCATGAAAACAGACCCGGTTAAGATCCTGTATTTAAACCGCCTGTTTGCCGTTGATTCCATTTTGCCTGAAGATCTTCCGGCCATTACAGAAAAGATCGGAAAGCTGGGTGCCGATCAGGATAAGACCCGGTTTTTAAGCAAACTTTCACCGGATCAACTTAAAAATCCGCAAATCACCCAGGCTTATTTTACCGTGGTGAAAGGGATGGGTTCTGATATGGATAAAGCAAATCTTTTCGGGAAGCTGATCGATAAGGGGGTTATCACCGGCGCACGTTTCGACAGCCTGTTGGATCTGGTATCCGGTATGGGATCCGACATGGATAAAATAAATCTGTATAAAAAATTAATGGAAGAAAAAACCATATCGGAACCGCAATGGATAAAGCTGATCAGCAAAACAGCCCAATTAGGTTCAGACATGGATAAAAGCAATTTGTTGGTAGAGATAGCGCAAAAAATGCCTAAATCCGAAAATTTAAAGTCAGCTTATCTAAAAGCTGCCAAATCAATAAATGCCGATCCGGATTATGGCAGGGCAGTGAGGGCGGTAGAGTAATTTAATGGGAACACGCCCCCCTGTTGCAATCCTCGTTTTTTATTTATACGTTTATACTCTGGATAGCCTCCCGGATAAAATTCCTGTATCCCTGCTTCAGACCCCTGTAATTCCAATCTTTCCCGCGAAAAGCAAATTGTTAAAGTGAGCGAGGAGACCCCCCATACAGTAATTATGGAACAAGCCGGCTGGAAAATAATCCCTGATATATGCTGCTCTTATCCCTATATCGGCCATTTGCATTTTGGGGATAAGAAAGACCTTATTCTGCCCGGTCATTCATCCGGACTGGAAAATTTAGAAGATTATCTTTCCCGCAATAAATATAAATACCAGTTATTCCTCCGGCAGAAGGGCCGCTTTCCTTCTATTGATATTTACGCCTGTTTCCAGCCTTTCAACGAATGCTTCAAAGCGCTGTTCCCATTTGTGGAGTATATGCGGGAACAACTGAAGCCGG
>JAYVXJ010000235.1:0-7169 GCA_043785285.1 Chitinophagaceae bacterium | reverse complement strand
TCTCTCGAGGATATAATTGATATTGGATGTGAGCGGATTCTTACTTCCGGTCATCAACCCACAGCCATGCTGGGTTTGCCCTTAATAAAAGAGCTCGTGGAGCAGGCCGCAGACCGCATTATCATTATGCCGGGCTCAGGTGTGCGGGCGTCGAATATTGCTGATTTACGAAGTGAAACGGGAGCTTTTGAATTTCATAGCTCTGCCCGCATACGCAAAAAATCGGCTATGAATTTTGTTCATCCGTTTATGCAGGAAGAACAGGGATCCGTGTTGGCGGATCGCCATGAAATTGAACAAATGCTAATTCAGTTAAATACCTGAAAACATTCTTTATTCCACTTTAGAAATTTTCAACAGGTTAGTCGGCAGGTGTTCATTCACCGGAAGGCTACCGGTATTTACGATCACATCCCCTTTTTTAATGAATCCCCTTTGCTTAAGGATTTCGGTAAGGTCTCCGATGATCTCATCAATACTTTCTTCTTCTGCATAATGAAAGGCGCGGACTCCCCAGCTCAGACTGAGCTGATTGATCAGGGTTTTTTCTTTCGAAAAAATATATAATGGAGATTTAGGCCGGTAGCTGGACAGCATGAAACCGGTATATCCGTTCTGCGTCATACCAATCAGTGCATCAGCTTGTGTATCCTTTGCGAGTTTACAGGCATTATAACAAATGGCATCACTCAGGAATGAAGGAGAATGGGGTTGGGGTGCGAGTTCATCTTCCCGGTTATAATTATAATCTGTTCTTTCTACTTCCATAATAATCTTGCGCATGGTTTCCACAACGAGGGTAGGATAGTTGCCTGTAGCTGTTTCTGCACTCAGCATTACGGCATCCGCGCCTTCCAGTACAGCATTCGCCACATCGGTGATTTCGCTTCGGTTTGGCTTGGTACGGTCGATCATACTTTCCATCATCTGCGTAGCTACGATCACCGGCTTAGCCCGATGGAGGGATTTGCGGATGATCTGTTTTTGAATAAGCGGAACCTGTTCTATAGGAAGCTCCACACCCAAGTCACCCCGGGCCACCATGATCCCGTCAGATTCAAGGATGATCTCGCGCAGGTTAGTCAGTGCTTCGGGCATTTCTATTTTGGCAATGATCTTGCTTTTACTTTTATGTTTATTCAGTATTTCACGAAGACCTATGATATCATTCACTTTTCTTACAAAAGAAAGCGCCACCCAGTCGAGTTGCTGTTCGATTATGTATTGCAGGTCAATATGGTCTTTTTCTGTGATCGCAGGAAGTGAAATTTTGGTATCCGGTAGATTCACTCCTTTTTTTGAAGAAAGGATCCCGCCGAGTGTCACCTGTACTTTTACATCATTATTGGGATCAATACGGATTACTTTCACTTCGAGTTTACCATCATCAATCATGATGGTATTGCCGATTTTCACGTCCAGGTGCAGATTTGGATAAGATACATAGATCCGTTCCTTGGTGCCTACCAGTTTAGTATTGGTGAACGTGAGAATGTCGCCATCGTTGATCTGCATACTGCCGCCTTCTATTTCACCAACGCGCAGTTTAGGACCCTGCAGGTCGCCCAGGATGGCAATATTAAAAGGTTCGTCCGTATTGATTTTACGGATATGTTGAATAATTTTTGTTTTGTCTTCATGACTTCCGTGCGAAAAATTCAGGCGGAACACATTTACACCGGCCTTTACCAGAGAAAGCAGTTTATCGTAAGTATCGCAGGCGGGCCCTACGGTTGCTACGATTTTAGTCCGGTGAAACGTATGTTCCAGTCCGGCTTTTTTATCCATCTGTCCGTAAATGTATTTCGAAACGTTTTTTGACATTTTTTACTTTTTACTATCAGGAAGCCAATATTTTAATAATCTTCAGCCAGTCTTCACTGATCTTTTGCTTAGCTTTTACTGCTTTTTCCAATGGGGTGTAATGTATTTTATTATTTACTATACCAACCATTACGTTGAATTTTCCTTCGAGCAGACATTCTACTGCAGAATAACCCATACGGCTGGCAATCACCCGGTCATTACAGCTAGGTGATCCACCGCGCTGGATATGCCCCAGTATGCATACTTTGGTATCAATATTCGGGAGGCGTTGTTTCACCACTTTTGCAACTTCTTCCGCACCTCCAAAATTGTCCCCTTCTGCAACCACCACGAGGTTTACGAGCTTTTTTCTTTTTTCCTTTTCCTGCAGAGAGCTGATCAGTTCTTCTATATTCGTTTTTCTTTCCGGAATGAGGATGTTCTCTGCGCCCGTAGCAATACCACTATGGAGGGCAATATAACCGGCATCCCTGCCCATCACTTCGATCACGAAGAGACGGTCATGCGCATCTGCGGTATCCCTTATTTTATCAATAGCTTCCACGGCCGTGTTGACTGCCGTATCGAATCCGATGGTAAAATCCGTGCCGGCAATATCTTTATCAATGGTTCCTGGAATCCCGATGCAGGGGATCTGGAACTCGGTACTGAATTTATGTGCACCCCGGAAAGATCCGTCTCCGCCAATAATGATAAGAGCGTTAATACCCAGTTTTTTAAGATTATCATAGGCCCGGGAACGCCCCTCGTATTCGAAGAATTCCTTGCAGCGTGTGGTCTTTAAAACGGTTCCTCCCCGCTGAATGATATTGGCAACGCTCCGGGAATGAAGGGGAACAATATCGTTTTCGATGATACCGCTATATCCCCGCATGATTCCATATACTTCCAATCCATAATAAATTCCAGTGCGAACAACGGCGCGAACAGCGGCATTCATTCCCGGTGCATCGCCACCGGAAGTGAGTACCCCTATTTTTGATACTTTTTGTTGCATTAACTAATAAAGGGTTATATCCGTTGCATCAGTTTCAATCAAATGGCACGAATAATTGAAATTCTTCAGTCTTTCCAAAACAAGTCCCAAAAATAAGCATTTTGCATTGAATCAGAACGGAGAGGTCTGTCTTGAGAAAAGATTGATGCCAAACAACGGATCGTTGAAGAGTTTATTTCATGGATATAAAAATTCATTATATATTTTTGGCCGTATATGAAAATATTGATAACCGGTTCCAATGGCTTATTGGGTCAGCACCTGATCCCGCAACTGGCCGTCCGTCATCATCAGGTGATTGCCATGGGCAGAGGTCCTTTAAGGGTTTCCCTGGATAAAGCAGTACAATACCACGATCTGGATATTACAAAATCCCGTTCTATCCGGGATTTCATCCGGCAACAGGCGCCCAATGTGCTGGTGCACTCAGCTGCAATCACTCAGGTTGACGATTGTGAAAGAGATCACTTGAGAAGTGAGTCAGTGAATGTTGATGCCACCGAAAATCTGCTGGACGCCTGTGCACCCTGCGGAACCCATTTTATTTTCCTTTCGACTGATTTTGTTTTTGATGGAATAAAAGGAAATTACCGGGAAGAAGATCCGGTAAATCCGGTGAACTGGTACGGGCAAACCAAAGTATTTGCAGAGAAGCTTGTGGAAACTTATTCTTCCAGGTGGTCCGTTGCCCGAACCTGTCTGCTATATGGCATTTCCCGGGGTTCTTCGAGAACCAATATCATCTCCTGGATAAAATCAGCTTTAGAAAAAGGAGAGCGCATCCGGGTAGTGAATGATCAGGTAAGAACACCAACCGATGTAAAGGACTTTGCCACGGGCATCCGGTTAATCCTCGAACAACAAGCTGTTGGCCGATTTCATCTCTCCGGAAAAGAAGTTATGACACCCTATCAACTGGCCCTGACAACAGCTGATTATTTTTCACTCGATAAAACGTTAATAGAAGAAGTGAATGCGCATACTTTTTCCCAGCCCGGAAAGCGACCGTTAAAAACAGGATTTATTATCAACAAAGCAGAAGAAGTGTTGGGCTTTTCGCCGGTAAAGCTGAGAACCGGATTGAACAATTTGAAAATATGACAACTTGGAAATAGGAGAATAAATGCACATTTCCATTTTCACATTTTCATATTCGTTCTCAATGGACTTCTGCAATCATACACCTCGCACTGCCTCCGCCATTGGTTTCAATAGTATGAAGAGAAGAATGTATTACCTGATTATTTACGGATAGCTTATCCACCTGTTCCTTGGTTAATGACTGATAAGCAGCAGTGGACATCACCAGGAATTTTTCTCTGTCTGCATTTTCCACCTGCAGCATATTCCCGGCAAAATGATTCATCTGTTCCAGGGTTATAGGGATGATCTCTTTTCCGGTAGCTTCGATTGTACCAGCAACAACTTTTTTTTCTTCCGGATCACGGATCGAATCCATACAAATCACCACAAAGCGATCCGCCACACACATCATCACGTTAGTATGATAGATGGCTCTACCTTGTTCATCCGTTGCATGAAAAATACAGGGCCGGTAATCCAGTTGCCTGCAAAAATCGTCCAGCACCTGCCAATCGGTGCGCGGTGATAATCCCGCATAAGCAATGCGGTTATCCCGGTCAAGCACCATGCTGCCTGTTCCTTCGAGAAACTGATGACTGTTTTCGTAATGTGTTAAATCAATGCGATGTTGTATGGCAAATTTCCCGGATATGGTTTCCAATACGGCTAATTTCCTTTCCTGTCGCCGGTTTGGGGCATACATGGGATACAGGCAAAGCGTTTCCCGATCATGAAAAGAAATCCAGTTATTCGGAAAGATGGCATCCGGTGTAGGCGGCTCAGGACTATCTTCTATTACCGTAACATTAATACGATGAACGAGGAGATTGGCTACCAGGGCATCAAATTCGCGAAGTGCATTTTCGGATACGCCTGTTTGTTCTCCTTTTATCTGGAAAGCATTATTGACTGCCGTCTGTGCATTATAACCAAAGTGCACCGGACGAATCATCAGCAAATGGGATATGTTTTGCATACATTTAGTTAAAGTTCATCGCGAAGCAGGGGCATGCTCATACAATGAAAACCACCGCGTGCACGCGATAGTTCAGCAGAGGGCATGAGAATCAGGGTGTCTTTGAGATCATCGGGTTTTACTGATCCGTTTTCCATTTTCTGTATCAGGTCAGCAGCATCCAGGATGTCAAAACCATTCTCTTTAAACGCTTCTGTTGTTTTATCGTTCCGGTCGTAGCCCAGCACCACGCCTTCTTTCAGTGCAAGGAGATTACAGGAGTCGGTCCATTGTTCGCGTGCATCAAAAGGGAACTCATTATTCCCGGAATAAATAAACTTCACTTTACCAGTACACTGCATATCCTGTTTACTGATATCGATTAATAATTCTTCCAGGTTGTCGAAATAGGTTGGGTTCTCCATATCTTTTTTACGGAACTGGATGATCTTCATCTTTTCCTCTTTTTTGGTTCCTTCCAGCACCCGTTGCACCGGATCCGAATTCTCGTGTTTCATGGATTTTTTAGAGAAGATTCCCAGCATCACCCAGGCATCCCGTCTGATTTGGGTAAATACCGTATCTATGTGCATGTAGTCCCTTTTTTTCGGGATCCGGATAACGGTAATTTTCTTCACCACATTTTTTTCAAACAACAGATTAATCGTCTGGTGAGCAGCTTCCATGGTCGTTCGCTCACTAACGCCAATGAGTAAGTGATCTTTGGTGACCACCATCACGTCGCCCCCTTCCAGAGTCACTTTTTTATCGTCGGATTCTTTTGGTAGCAAAAAATGATGATATCCGTCATTCAGCTCTAGAATATTTTGCTGATACGCTTTAAAATAAGGATGATTAAAGAAAATGTATTTAGCCAGCAAGGCTTCCCGGGTGCGGGCCTTCTTAGCAGGCTTGTTCAGTAACACGTATTCATTCACCACAATGCCAATATCTCTTGTGAAAATAAAATTCGGAATGGGAGCAAAGAGCATGCGCCCGCTTTCCAGGGTGCCGGTAATAAATGCTTTTGCCAACGGAACAGGATCCAGTTCCAATAATTCTTTTTGTGTGTCGTAGGAACAATTTTCAATGGCACAAACAGAAGAGGCCAGTTTGAGCCGGATCTCGAGATCTTCGAGAATCTCAGCCAACAGCCATTGCAGTTCGATCACTTTATCAGAACGGAAAAAGTCAGGATGCTCCGGTTTATAGAAATTCCGTTTATTCTTTTCAGCGTCTATCACTTTTAGTTTCCCCTGTATCGTTTGCGGATCGAGAAAATAGAGCAGTAGTTTGGTATAGAAATCATACTCCTTCCTGCGGATAGTGTCTAGGTGTACGATGTCTTCAAACAGCCAGTCCTGCGCTTTTGAAGGAACTACTTTGCCCAGTCCGCTATCGGGACTATGAACCAATAACCGCCTCAGCCGGCCCACCTCTGAACTGACACGGATTGTATTTGCCTGTTTACTCATATGGTTAAATTCGGGAAAACATAAAGGTAACTAAACCCTTTTCGCGTTCAAAACCTAACAGTTGTTAGTTTTGAAGTTATTCTGCTATTTTTGCCCACATCATTTATTAAACCATGGATTTTTCATTTACAGAAGAACAGCGCTGGATTAAACAAGCCGCCAGGGATTTTGCAGTCCGCGAATGCCTTCCAGGCGTTATTGAAAGAGATGAACATCAAAAATTCCCCAAAGAGCAGGTATTGAAACTGGCCGACCTGGGCTTTTTAGGTATGATGATTTCTCCGGATTATGGGGGGGCAGGAATGGATTCCGTAAGCTATGTACTGGCTATGGAAGAAATCAGTAAGATTGATGCCAGCGTATCGGTATGTATGAGTGTAAATAATAGTCTCGTTTGCTACGGCCTGGAAGCCTATGGAACCGAAAAACAAAAACAAAAATATCTTATCCCGTTAGCCAAAGGCAGAAAAGAAGATCAGCTAAACATCGGCGCCTTCCTGCTCAGTGAGCCGGAAGCAGGCAGTGATGCCACTTCCCAAATGACAACTGCAGTAGATATGGGAGGTCATTATATTTTAAACGGAACTAAAAACTGGATCACCAATGGAAATTCCGCTTCTGTTTATTTGGTGATGGCACAATCCCATGCAGAAAAAGGAAATAAGGGCATTAATGCTTTTATTGTGGAGAAAGAAACGCCGGGTGTATCCGTAGGCGCCAAGGAAAACAAACTGGGTATTCGGGGCAGCGATACGCACAGCATCAATTTTAATGACGTGGCTGTTCCCAAAGAAAACCGGATTGGCGAAGACGGTTTCGGTTTTACCTTTGC
>JAYVXJ010000234.1:0-2135 GCA_043785285.1 Chitinophagaceae bacterium | reverse complement strand
ACCACCATCCGCCCTTGCAATTTTCTTTGGTAGATGATTCGGTTTATTCCAATATTAAAGTTGTGTCGTTTGGATTAAATACGAAAGATTTAACCAACCTGAACATCTATTCCCGGCTTGAATACCTGAATGATTGCTCCAAAATAGATCACGTTTTGTCTGACACGCTTTTACTGATCAAGAATCCGCATATTTCTCCGGCAAATCCGGGTAAATAAATAATCACCTAACCAATACCACACTTCCCTTTCGGGTGAATGTGCCTCCGGTGGGGCATTCCATTTCAATGAAATAAACGTAGGATCCGGAAGGAGATTCCATTCCCGAAATCACCGGAAAGGGTAAAATGGGCATAAAAACTTATTTTTGACTAAATCCATTTCTATCAGCATCATCACCAGATATCTTGCCCTTCTTTTCTCATTCCTGTTTTTGGGGAATTCCGGATTATTCTCCCAAAAGATAGTGGATGTTAAATACCAGCAGGACGCTAAAGGCGCCTATGTATTTACGGGATATAATCATGCGTATTGCAATTATATTCTGGAAATCCACTTTACCGGTTTTGACAATGTAAAATCGGATCATTCCCTGCCATACCGGGCCGAAGTGAAACCAGGTATGAACAAACTGTTTTCCATATCTCCTGTAAATCCGAATGATCCGGTGAAGTTTGATTATTCCAGCAGTTATAATAAAGGATGTATTGATCCAAAAGCCGATACCGGTTTTACTTATCTGTTACCTATTGCACCTGGTAAAGAAGCGCAGGCCTACGAGATGAATAGTCCACCGGCTGCAGGAGATGTACTACAGAATCATTGGTATGTGATCCGCTTAAAAATGAAACCCGGAGATACGATATATGCTGCCAGAAGGGGCGTGGTTACGGAGGTGGAAGACAATGATGGCAGCAATGATGCGGGTGTTGCCAGTGCAGGCAGGGAGAACTTTATAGAGCTCGTACACGGGGATTGCTCATTTGGTCATTATGGGATTTTGAGAAAAAGCAGTGCGCTGGTAAAACCTGGCCAGCTGGTGAAAGCCGCGGAGCCGATTGGCCTTGTGGGAGGCGACAAATATGGTCGTGGTTCTGAGGCCAGGTTTAGCGTGTACTATAATCAGGAAGAAAATGTTTCTCAAAACGGGGAGAATAGCTGGAAAATGTATAGGCTGTATGTTCCTTTACAATTCTGGACCAAAAATAACGGGAAAGGGAAACTGAAAAATGGCGCTCTTTATAGTAGTGAATTCCCTTTGTCCATGCTGAACCGGGAATTACCGAAAAAAGTAAAAAGTAAAAAGTAAAAAAAATTCAGGTGGTTCCGGGGGCATTAAAAGATAATTTATGAAACATTTTAGTATCGGATTAACATGTCTATGCTTTATGGCAACGGTAATGATGAGTGATTCTGTGTTTTGTCAGACGGATCTGATTACCAATATCCCCGCCCGTAGCAGCTTTAGTCTGGATGGGCAATGGCAATATATCATAGATCCATACGAAACTGGTATTTATGATTATCGCCATGAAGAACTTTCGCAAAAAGATCCGCAGGCTTACTGGAATCCGGATAAACCCAAAAATAAATCGAACCGGAAAGAGTATGGATATATTGAAAAAAACAGCCTGAGGGTGGCTACCGTGCACTGGAAGGAAGTTTTTTGAGCGGTTTCATTTTCTCTGGTCGCACTGCGGGAAGGGCAGCAAGTGAAAAAACTTGCGCAGGTTGATTGTTTAAGCCAAAAAATAAATAATGATTGATGTATTCTATACTTCGAACATCACCACGAACGGTTAAGCCGGATTGTACAGGTGGAAGAAATTTGAAATTTCCTTTTCCGTCTCCTAATAATATGGTTCCATGATTGGCTTCATACCGGCCATAGCGTATTCTGGTCCATGAATTATTACCTGCCAATACCAAATCTTTTTTACCGTCTTTGTTTACATCGATTGAAGTAATGGCATACACGGGTGCGAATTGTGCTTCGATCGGTAATTCATGCAGCACAAATCCTTTATTTCCCTTATTTTCCAGGTAAACAGTGCGCATCTCTCCGGCTTTCAACACGCCGGCATCTTTTAGTTGTTCGGGAGTAAACAGGTCATTTATAGTTGCCGTGCTATAATC
>JAYVXJ010000233.1:0-2136 GCA_043785285.1 Chitinophagaceae bacterium | reverse complement strand
GCGGAGAACAGATCTGCAGCAACTTCAGGAACATCAGGAAAGAACCAAGGATCAGATCCTGCAAACGCAGGAGAAACTGGAAGAACTGCGTCAGCAGCTTGCGGAAGAAAGCAGGAAATACGATGCCAGGAAAAATGAACACGACCTGCTTAAAAGCCTGATTGATTCTATGGAAGGTTATCCGGAAAGTGTGAAATTTCTGCATAAGAATCCTAACTGGAATCACACGGCACCGGTTCTCTCCGATATTATTTATGTAAAGGAAGAATTCAGGACGGCGGTTGAAAATGTGTTGGAGCCC
Organism: Chitinophagaceae bacterium; assembly: GCA_043785285.1. Taxonomy (GTDB): domain Bacteria; phylum Bacteroidota; class Bacteroidia; order Chitinophagales; family Chitinophagaceae; genus Puia. The sequence goes on along the minus strand of JAYVXJ010000233.1, from coordinate 1,835 downwards.
TACCTGAATTATTACGTGGTGAACGACCTGGAAGAAGGTCTGCAGGCTGTGCAATTGCTCGATCAGAATAAAAAAGGGAAAGCTAACTTTTTCCTGCTGAATAAATTTCAGTCAGATCTTTCCCTAACGGAACATCAACCGGAAAATACCATCCCGGCGCTGAATGTAATTGAAGTAGATGCGAAATATTTACCTCTGGCAAAGCACCTGCTGGCCAATGTTTTTATCGCGGAGAATGAACCTTCGGTAGAATGGTTCAATACCGAATCCAATGGGTCAGTGATTCTTGAAAAGCACGGAAAATATGTAAAAGGAAAATATTCCCTCACCGGAGGCAGTGTGGGTTTATTTGAAGGAAAGAAAATAGGCCGGGCTAAGAACCTGGAAAAAATGGTCAAGGATGTTGCCGCACAGGAGCTGGTGGTTAATCAGTTGAAAATGGAAATCCAGGCACGGCACAATGAAGTGATTGGATTCAATCAGCAATTAAAAGAACAGGCCATTCGCCAGGTGCAGGAAGACATTAACCGGCTCTCCAATAATCTGTTTGCCATTGAAAATAAAACAGAAAACCTGAATGGCATTCAGCAGAGTTCTGCCAACCGTACCCGGGATCTGGACCAACAACTCCGGGAAACACAGGAATCTATTGAAGGAACGCGGATCATATGGCAGGAGCTGCTTGCCGGAGTAAATGCTTTAAAAGAGAAGATGCTGCAGGAGCAGGAACAATACCGTCTTGCCGAATCGGACTATAATACAGCATCTGCCGGCTTCAATGATTTTAATCTTCAGGTAATCCGTCAGCAAAACCGCATTGCTGCCTTGAAGCAGGAGCGGGAATTCCGGAATAAACAGTTGTCGGATTTAAAAGAACAGATGGAGAGTAACCAGTTGCAGGTTGCCCAAACCCGACAGCAGATTGGAGCAAGCAGCGACTCATTAAATATTCTTGAAGACGCATTGACGGGGATGCTCCGCAATAAGGAAGAAGAAGAGAAAAAGCTGAATGAAGCCGATCAGGCTTATTATAATGAACGAAACAAGCTCAGTGAAAAAGAAACCGCAGTAAGGCAATTGATCCGGCAAAAAGAAAATGCGGAACACCTGTTAGGGGAAATCAAGGACCGGCTTAACGACCTGAAATTGCAACTGGCCGGAATGAAAGAAAGACTGAATGTGGAATTCCGGGTTAATCTGGATGATATCATTGACGAACCCAGAACCGGAGAAATTCCTTCTGAAGAATTGCAGGAGAAAGCCGACCGGATGAAAAAACGATTAGAGAATCTGGGAGAAGTGAATCCCACTGCCGTGGAAGCATTCCAGGAAATGAAAAGGAGATACGACTTTATTGTTGAGCAAAAAAATGACCTGGTAGGCGCAAAAGACACTTTATTACAAACTATCCAGGAAGTGGAAACAACGGCGAACCAACAGTTCCTGGAAACTTTCGAAAAAGTTCGGGAAAATTTTCAAAAAGTTTTTAAAGCCCTGTTTACCGATGAAGACACAGCGGATCTTATCCTGGATAATCCGGAAAATCTGGGGGAGACCGGTATCGATATTATAGCCAAACCAAAAGGGAAAAGGCCTTCTTCCATTACTCAATTGAGCGGAGGAGAAAAAACACTTACGGCAACGGCACTCCTGTTCGCGATATACCTCATCAAGCCGGCACCCTTTTGTATTCTGGACGAAGTAGATGCGCCGCTGGATGATGCTAACGTGGGTAAGTTCACGAATATGATCCGCCAGTTCAGTGATAATTCGCAATTCATTATTGTCACCCACAATAAAATGACGATGAGCAGCGTGGACGTTATTTACGGAGT
>JAYVXJ010000232.1:0-7180 GCA_043785285.1 Chitinophagaceae bacterium | reverse complement strand
TTTTGCCGGCATCCGGATTTTTCCCTCCCGATGTTAATACCACAAATCCCGGGAGATCCTGGTTTTCTGTTCCCAGTCCATAGGTAACCCAGGAACCGAGGCTTGGCCTTCCCAGTCGCGGTGCGCCGGTGTGCACCAGCAATTGTGCAGGTGCGTGATTAAATTGATCCGTAGTGACTGCTTTCAGAAAACTGATTTCATCGGCAATGCTTGCCAGGTGGGGCAAATAATCACTGATCCAGGCTCCGCTTTCGCCCCTTTGCCGGAATACCGACTGAGGACCCATCATTTTAGGGACTCCTCTTATAAAAGCAAAACGTTTCCCTTCCAATAGAGATTTGGGACAATCCTGACCATCCATCTTCATCAGTTCGGGCTTGTAATCGAAGAGCTCCAGTTGAGAAGGCGCACCGGCCATGTGGAGATAAATGACTGCCTTTGCTTTCCCGGGAAACATGGGCATTTTGGGAGCGAACGGATTTGACGGATCAAACAGATTCTTCATCGCCTGATCGGCTCTGGACATTGTACACCCCCCTATCAGGTAAGTAAGCGCCAGACCACCGAATCCAAAAGAAGCTTCCTGCAAAAAATGCCTGCGCGTTAAAAAGCGCAGGGATTCTTGATTCGCTTCATTTATTATTTTTGAATAATCCTTCATACCGGATCAGCTTTTGGTAATAAACTCATCTAAATTTAATATAGCATTCGTAACAACAATCAATGCGGCTCTTTCCGGAAGTCGCGCACATTTTTCATTCCCGCACATCTCCAGAGCCTTCTTTGGTTGTTGCCGGTATTTGATCAATGCTTTTTGATATAATCTCTTCAAAGCTTCGAAACTATTTTCATCTGCCGGGTGCCCCACTGCCTGCTCAAAAGCCTGCCGGATCTGATCATCTGCATCCGAAGGATGGCTAAGCATCAGCCCGTCTGCAAAATGTTTTGCTGCTTCCAGAAATGCAGAATCGTTCAGGGTAACCAATGCCTGCAATGGTGTGTTGGTGCGGGTCCTGCGGGCTGTACATACCTGCCTGTCCGCCCCGTCGTAAGTTATCAGGCTGGGATAAGGGCTTGTCCGTTTCCAGTAAGTATAAACCGCGCGCCGGTACTGATCTTCCCCATCACTTTTTTCCCAGACAGTAGATCCATATGGCGTGAGCCAGATCCCTTTTGGCTGATAGGGAAATACACTGGGACCATACATTTTTTCACTTAATAACCCGGTCACCGAAAGGGTCTCATCCCGGATTTGTTCGGCCGATAATCTCACCCTTGGTCCCCGGCTGTAGTATTTGTTTTCCTGATCCTTTTCAAGACTGCTCTTTGTAACCCTGGAATCCTGGCGGTACGTAGCTGACATCAATATTTCTTTCAGCAGTTTTTTCAAACTCCAACCGTCTTCCTGCATAAATTTCCAGCTTAAATAATCGATGAGTTCCTGATGCGTGGGTGCAATTCCCTGGGTGCCTAAATCTTCCAGGGTTTCAGCAAGACCGTCACCAAAGAGCTGCTCCCACAATCGATTCACAATCGTTCTTGCAGTCAGTGGGTTTTCTTTTGAAACCATCCATTCGGCCAGGCCCAACCGGTTCCTCGGCGCGTTGTGGGGAAATGGATTTAGAGAATGCGGAACATCGGCCTGAACCTGAGGACCTTTTACCAGCCAGTTGCCTCTTTCAAAAACATAGGTCTTACGGTGCATATCCGCCGGGTTTTCCATCATCACCGGTGTAGTAACCGTTTTCATGGTATCCAGTTCCCAAAACCGTTTTTTCATGGCTTCATAACCGGGCTTCCCTTTGCCGGGAAATTTTTCTGTAAAATAAAGCCAGTCCATCATCGCGCCATTATCTTCCGGTTTCTTCAGATAATTGCTGGTATAACTGAAGTACAGATCATGTGTGCCGGTAAGCATGGGAAATTCCACACTCGAAATACTCCAGTCTTCGTTTTTTATTTTCGGAAGATCAAAACTGAAAGCCAGTGGTCCATCCGGACGATCCAGGTGAATGGTACATATTCCGTGCGGCACATCTCCGGAGTACCGGAAGATCAGTTGATCTTTTTGGTTAACATCCACATTTGGTATGCGGCCGGAAGCCTGATTCCGGAAAGCAAGCCACTTGGTATCGGCGATTGCACTGTTGACCAATTGATCTGCATTCTGCGAATTGACAGATGGCTCCCAGGTGAGTAAAAACTTTTTGATCTCTTTCGTTCTTTGGGCTGTTGTATTCTGTTGAAGCCAATCCATCAGCTCTTTCATTTTTGCTTTAGCAGAATCAGTATAATCCCTGAGCTGGGGATAATCACCAAACGTATCTTCATCCCGGGTATCATTAAAGAAGGCCATGAATTTATAATATTCTTCGTGCCGGAAAGGATCGTAGGGATGACTATGGCATTGCACACATCCGAAAGTGGTTCCCATCAGCGCCTGCCAGGTGGTATTTACCCGGTCTATCACCGCCGCTGTTCTGAATTCTTCGTTGTCTGTTCCGCCCTCATCATTGGTCATGGTATTGCGATGGAAAGCGGTTGCGATGAGCTGTTGTTCTGATGGATCGGGCAACAGATCCCCGGCTATTTGTTCTGTAAGAAACTGATCATACGGTTTATCCGAATTGAATGCGTTGATGAGCCAGTCCCTGTATTTCCATATATTGCGATGTTCATCCTTTTCATATCCTTTACTGTCTGCATACCGGGCCAGGTCCAGCCACATAGACGTCCATCGTTCTCCATAATGTTTATTGGCCAATAGGGAATCCACAAGGATTTCATATGCCTGGTCTGTTGGATTCTGCAGATAGGCTGCAGCAAGTGATGGAGGTGCCGGTAAGCCAATCACATCAAGACTTACCCTGCGCAATAAAATCTTTTTATCAGCTTCAGCGCGATGATCCAACTGATGCTCCCGGAGTTTTTCCAGAATGAACCGGTCAATATTATTCTTAACCCAGGTTGGGTCATCAGCCTTCGGGGGTTCCGTTTTTTTTACAGACACATACGCCCAGTGATCTCCCCATGGAGCCCCTTGTTTAATCCAGCGGCGGAGAACATCAATTTCCTTTGAAGTAAGTGGGTCATTGCGGTAAGGCATTCTTTCTTCAGGATCGTTGGACGTTATCCGTCGGATAAGTTCGCTACGCTCCGGGTCGCCGGGAATAATCGCCCGCTTGCCAGACTTGGTTGGCAACAGTGCGTCGCTTCGGAACAGGAGACTGAAATTGGCTTTCTGTCTTACCCCACCATGACAGGTTATGCATTTCTTATTCAGTATAGGTTTTATCTCGGAATTAAAATCAACTGCACGTTGGGGCGTGAGGAAATAAAAGAAAGTTCCGGCTATTACGATAAGCAATAACACTGTAGTAACTTTATTGGAACGTAATTTTTTCATATGCGCAGCATCCTGCGCGGAGACAGTTCTTTCTGTCTGCCGGCAATCCCGGTTAAAAAGTACGAAAATCAAACTGTTTTTTACCCAAATTTGAAAAATTCTTTGCTACTTCTTTAATTTCTCCTTTAACAATGCCCGGACCTGCTGAAGCGTGCCCAGATCCTTAAATGCATTTTTGGGCACGAGGAAAAAAGAACGGCTGGTAAAATAGAGATGAAAAAAATGAGGACTTTCAAGATAAGAACTGAAGTCCTTCCATTGCCAGGTATGCGAACCGCGCTCAGTTTGTAAAACCACTTCCTGTTCATTGAAATCCATACTGAACTGATCGCGGAAAGTCTGGGATCTTTTATACACACTTAATGGTAATAATTTCCAGAAGGTGACCAGCAGCACGAACCATAATAATGAAAATGTAAGAAAAGAGAGGGGTTGAATTTTATGTAAATAAAAAAGTATGGCACTCAAAATGGTGAACACATTCAGGAGTATCAGCATGATCTTGATCTCGGGTCTTGAAATAAAATGATATCTAAGTGCCTGAAGCACCTGTTTTTTATCGTATTCAAAATGAATAATCATGCTTATCGGGTTAATTGCTTTTCTGAAATGCTCCAGCTGCTGAGTTTACTTCCGTCCACCCCATGAAACTCAACCGTAAGTATCCGTTGCAACCAAACACTGGCCGTGCGCAATTCTACCTGACCGAGCATCGGGCCTGATACAATAGCAGATGAATGCGCAGCAGACGGAGCCCCTGCATACAAGGCAGGCAGCAAATAAAAAATCAACCATAACTTCTTTATAATTGGAAATTATGGTACGCAATGTACTAAAGAAGCGCAATGATTGATGATCAATAAATGGTAAAGGAAATTTACCTCATATCCCGGCAACGATTGTAATGATGTGAAGCTGCCTGATACGGCGTAACAGAACGGCTGCAGGAATACAATAAGCTGAGTAGGAATGCCAGGGCCAGAATCTTTTTCATGGTTTCCATTTGAGGTTGATAGATAAACGATCGGAGGTCGTGAAAATTGCTGGTATAATACCAATTTTCTTGCCAGACAGGCTACCTGTTTTGTCCCAATTCGGGAAAAACTCCGGTTTGAAAACCGCTTCCCGTTTTATGGGCGATTCAACCGTTTAAAATGCGCTAAAATAAAGATCCCCGCATGGAAATGCGAGGACCTGTGGTTAAGTAAAAACCGTCCAAAGTATCTTTATTAATATCTTTTAACTGCAGCCCATGCTGTTTCCGCAGTTAAGACATTTGTAGCAGGTGCCGCTGCGAATGGTAATATGTCCGCAGGTATTACATGCCGGCGCATCGCTTTGCATGCTTTTAGCAGCTGCGTTTACGGCATCCAGTCCGCTCATATTTTTTATAGGTTTTTGTATCGCCTGCCCAGCCGGAGATAAGCTGGGTTTAGCAACAATTCTGACCTCACTTAATTCTGGTGTTTTCTTTTCTGCTTCCGTGGGAACGGGATGATCCCATTCTGCATTTCCGGTATTCATCACTTCCGGTTTATCAAGTACGTGCACCAGGTCGGCTCTTCCCAAATATTCATACGCCAGTGAGCGGAAAATAAAATCAACGATAGAGGTAGCGCTCTTGATGTTCGGATGATCCACCATGCCGGCGGGTTCAAAACGGGTGAATACAAATTTCTCTACGAACTCTTCCATGGGTACGCCGTATTGAAGTCCGATCGAAATCGCGATTGCAAAACAGTTCAGCATACTCCGCATCGTGGCGCCTTCTTTCGCCATGTCTATGAAAATTTCTCCAACGGTACCATCCGCATATTCCCCGGTACGCAGGAAGATGGCCTGGCCGTTGATCTTTGCTTTTTGGGTGAAGCCGCGCCTTTTTGCCGGCAGGGTTCTGCGTTCCACGATGGTGGCGAGTTCTCTTTTTAATTTGGTATCGGGCGAAGACTGCACTCTTTTCTGTACTTCTTCCAGCAGCTCCCGAACGGTAAGCCGGCTCATGTCCACGATATTCGGTTCCACACCTGCCAGCGGTTCATTGGGTATAGCTCCTTTGATTTCTTCGGTATTATCCTGTTTCTTCTTTTTATCTGATTTATTACTGAGCGGTTGGGAAAGTTTGGATCCATCCCGGTAAAGCGCGCAGGCTTTGAGACCAAGTTTCCAGCTCAGCAGGTAGGCATCGGCAATTTCTTCTATGATAGCTTCATTCGGAAGATTGATCGTTTTGGAAATCGCACCACTGATGAAGGGCTGAACGGCGCTCATCATCCGGATATGGCCGTGGGCATGAATAAACCGTTGGCCGATCTTCCCGCATTTATTAGCGCAATCAAAAACCGGCAGGTGCTCTGCCTTCAGAAATGGGGCACCTTCCACCGTCATCGTACCACAAACATAATCGTTGGCTTCCGCGAGTTGTTCGTCCGAAAAACCGAGGGCCTCCAACAGGTTCCATTCAAAATTATAATATTGTTCCGGCTGGAATCCGAGGCGCTTTAAACATTCTTCCCCGAGGTTGTATACATTGAAAACAAAACTAATTTCAAAAGCAGAAGCAACGGCTGAATCCAGTTTTTTAATTTCTTCTGCAAAAAATCCTTTTTCACTAAGCGTCTGGTGATTGATGTGCGGTGCGCCGGCAAAAGTTCCTGATCCAACAGCATATTTAATGATCGAATCAATTTCCCTTTCTCCATAACCCAGATTTTTCAGGGCAGCGGGAACAGACTGATTGATGATTTTGAAATAACCACCACCTGATAATTTTTTAAATTTCACCAGCGCAAAATCGGGTTCAACGCCGGTTGTATCGCAGTCCATCACGAGTCCGATGGTGCCCGTAGGGGCAATCACTGTTGCCTGTGCATTCCGGTAACCATATTTTTCACCGAGCTGAACAGCGTCATCCCAGGCTCTGGTAGCGGCAGTGAGCAGGTAATCCGGACAATACTTCGCTTTGATACCCTGGGGTTTGATCTGCAGTTTTTCATACTCATCTGCATCATAAGCCGCAAGGCGGTGATTACGCATTACCCGAAGCATCGCCTGACGATTCTCTTCGAATTTCGGAAATGTGCCCATGGCATGGGCCAGTTCAGCAGACGTTTTGTAAGCGGTGCCAGTCATGATTGCACTAATGGCACCGGCAATACCCCTGGCTTCTTCACTGTCGTAGGGAATGCCCATCACCATCAGCATGGAGCCGAGGTTGGCATAACCGAGACCGAGAGTGCGGTAATCATACGATAACTGGGCCACTTCTTTGGATGGAAACTGTGCCATTAAAACGGAAATTTCAAGTACCGCTGTCCATAAACGGCAGGTATACTCAAACCCTTCCACATCAATGATATTGGTGGTTTCATCATAGAACCTGCGCAGGTTCACGGAAGCCAGATTACATGCGGTATTGTCCAGGAACATGTACTCGGAGCAGGGGTTGGAAGCCCGGATACGGCCACCACTGGGGCAGGTATGCCATTCATTTATGGTAGTATCGTATTGGGTACCCGGGTCAGCACAACGCCATGCTGCATAGTTAATCTGATTCCAAACTTCTCTTGCAGGAATTTTTTTCATCACCCTTCCATCACTCCTTGCTTTCAGCTCCCAGTCTTCATCGTTCTCGAGCTTTTCAAAAAATGAGTTGGGTATGCGAACAGAATTATTTGAGTTTTGTCCACTGACGGTTTTATATGCTTCTCCTTCATAGTCGCTCGGATATCCGGCAGCGATCAACGCACCCACTTTTTTCTCCTCCTCCATCTTCCA
>JAYVXJ010000231.1:0-2137 GCA_043785285.1 Chitinophagaceae bacterium | reverse complement strand
TCATTGAAGTGATCAAAGGAAAACTGACTTCCATAAAGGAGAACATTTTACTTCGAAAATTTTTGGTTGCTTTACAGTTTAATATTGCTGCCATTGTGCTGATTGGAGCGATTTTGATTTCCAGGCAGGTGAATTTCTTCTTAAACGGCGATCTGGGCTATGACAAATCCTATATCCTTTCCGCCCAGGTACCCAGGGACTGGACCGAAAAAGGTGTCTTGCACATGGAAACCGTCCGGAATGAGTTTGCGAAAATACCGGTTGTCGAAAAATACCACCCTTTCCTATGAAATACCAGACGGCAATGCCGGTGACATACCCAATGCTTTTAAGCCCGGACAGGACTCAACCAAGGCTATATCTGTGCTAATGCTAAAAACAGATGCCAGCTACCTCGCGACTTACAAAATGCCTTTAAAGGCAGGGTCCTTTTTTATTGCGCCGGATGGAACTGGTGATTCCACAAATATTGTGCTCAACGAAACGGCCGCCCAGGCTTTCGGGTGGAAAGATGTCGGTAGCGCAATCGGCGGACAATTAAAACTGCAGGGATACAATGGCACAGTATTTACCATCCTTGGTGTGACCCGGGATTTTCAGTTCGGTGGAACCATGTAGAGTAGGATATCTCCTGTTATTTTTTGCCATTTAAATTTTCTTAACCAATACCGGTTTTTGTCCTTCAGAATAATATCTGGCAATCTGAATAATGCCATCGAATTCTTACGGAGAAACTGATCGGTTTTATTACCCGGCTCGGCATTTGAATATAGCTTCATGGATGACAGGTTGAAAAAACTTTAAAACCCGATATACAATTGAAACAGGCTTCTTATACGGCAACTGTCCTTGCCGGTATCATCGTATTACTTGGTGTATTTGGCTTAGTCTCTTTAAGTATTGAAAAACGAAGGAAGGAAATTGGTATTCGCAAAGTGTTAGGTTCATCTTTTGCGGGTATCATCTTATTGTTCGCTAAAGAATTTTTAATAATTATCGTCCTGGCCGCCGTCATTTCATGCCCACTCGCATACATGATCATTCAAAAGTGGATTAATGGATATGCCTACAGAATAAATATAACCATCCAACTCTTTCTTTTATCAATTCTGATTTTAGGATGTATTACAGCCTTACTAATTATTTTCCAATCTATTAAGGCCGCAAGAGCCAATCCCGTGAACAGTTTAAGGTCAGAGTAAATTCTATGAGTTTTCACATAATATCTCTTTCAAATGAATTCCAAATTTTATGTACCTACATTCTTCTAATGTGAGAATCATGAAGTAATACTTTATCTTTTATTCGTCCGGATTCTATTTACTCATGAAAAACTATTTTAAAACTAATGATCGAATTTAAGCTCATAAAATAAAGGCCATAATTTCCCCGTAACATAGACTCTATCTGTCATAGAATCATAAGCAATACCGTTGGTTTCTTCGGAAAAGGGGTACTTTATTTTAACCTCAGCCTTCAGTTTCGATAAATCCAGTTTTCCAATCACTTTACCATTGGTTGTATCAATTTTGAGAATATAATCCGTCAGCCACTGATTGGCATAAAGAAAGCCATTGATTAATTCCAATTCATTTAAATTCTGTACGGGTCCATTATTGTCAGTAACGGAAAGGGTTTTAACAACTTTAAATGATGCTGGTTCCCGATAATATATGTTGCTGCTTCCGTTGCTCATTAATAGACTGGATCCGTTTGTAGTCAATCCCCATCCCTCTCCTTCATAATAGAAATTGCCTATTTTCCTGTACGTTTTTGCATTATAAATAAACCCGATATGTGTTGTATCAGTAAGTTGGTAAATGCGGTCTTTTAAGAAAGCTATTCCCTCGCCAAAATATTTGATCTTATCAATTTCGGCTTTCGCTTTGATATTCCCATTTTTAAAATTTACTATGCCAAAAAGTGAACGTGAGCTTGGATTAGAATTCGTATGTCCTGTACTTTCAAACAGTTGTCCATTATGAAACAGAAGCCCTTCAGTATAGGCCGTCGTATCGTGAGGGTAAGCATTTATAACCTTATATTCGATTATTTGAGGAATATCAAAGCGAAAGCCGAAATTGATAAGATCAAATATTTTGGCGAGGGAATAGCTTTCTTAAAAGACCGCATTTAC
>JAYVXJ010000230.1:0-2140 GCA_043785285.1 Chitinophagaceae bacterium | reverse complement strand
TTATGCCGGTCGCAGACCCGCCAGTCCACGAAAAAAGCCTGTTTATACTGAAGGGATGCTTTCTGTGTTTTATTGTTTAGGCCGAGATTACTTATTTCGTTCTTTCTGAAACGAAGCTGTATCTCCCAGCGGGGCATGTCTAAGTATATAATTAAATCAGGGTTTGAATACAATAGGGATGCGCCAATGCCAAACAGATAAATAACCGGTTCCTGCTGCTGGTTAATTTGTTTTTGAAAGGTGGATATTTTTGAATGATCAAAAAACTGATCCAGCTTCAATCTCGTCAGGTATCCGAAAACTTCATCGTCTGTAACGTCGGGATATACCAACCGCTGAATCTGCTCTTCGTTCAGCATGTAGTCTTTTGAAAAATAGAATGCTCCCGGTAAATATTTCTGCAAATGGATTAGCGCTTCTTCTTCCAACACGCCCGGGTAACAATCTATTATCACGATCCGGTTTCCCCGCATCTGATCTACCCGTTTTCTAATAAGCAGGCATACCTCTTTCCATCCACTGCCATATTCATCGGTTTGATTTATTTTGATGGATGGAAATTTGTCGTAATTTGACAAAGCCTTCGGCATTAATTTTTATTTTTCAGATGAGCATTTTCAGCCACTGGTATTCATCTTTTTTAGAATTCCTGAACCATGGATAAAAAACAAAAATTTTTTTTAGATCCCATTTTCCAGACAATAAACAACTCCCAGTATTCCGGCATTGCTTAATAATTGGGAAGGTCTTATTTGTACCTCACCCCAGGGGCACCAGGCATGTTTTTTAACCTTATTCGTTATAAAGGGAATGATATCCAGATGACTATTTAAAACACCTCCTCCAAGCACTACAATTTCAGGATCATAGGCATGGATCAGGTTGATCACGCCGGCCGCCCACACATCCAGGTATTCCTGCTGAATTTTCCTGGCCACCTGGTCATTTTTTTTTGCAGCTTCGAAAAGGGTGGCAAAATCGTGTACTCCTGCTGTTGCCGGAAGTTGATCTGCATGATTGGCGGAAGAAAGCAACTGTTCTTTTAAACTCCAGGAAGAGCCATAAGCCTCCACGCAACCCACGTTACCACAATTGCAGAGACGGCCATTATATTGAATGGAAAAATGACCACCCAAACAACCCGCCTGAAAATGTTTACCTCTCAGCAACTTTCCTTCTATAATGGCTGCGGTTCCAATGCCGGTGCCGATCGTCATAACGACCAGGTTATCCGTATGCTGGCCAGCGCCAAATTTCCATTCCCCTACAGCCGCCATCCGGGCATCATTGTCCAGGAAAAAAGGCAGTCCCCAATGATGCTTTACCCAGCCCTCCATATCCATATTGATGGCATCATCATATTTATCATTGGTTGATAGAATCTTTTTGCGCTTGGGATCCACGATCCCGGGGAAGGCCAAACCAATACCGTTAATGGATTCAGGATGCAAACCAGCTTCAACCAATAAAAGATCTATTTCTTCTTTGAGATTTTCCAGGTTGGATTGCAGACCGCCGCCAGCATTGGCAGGGATGATCCTTTTGGATTGCACGGTGCCTTCAGCAGCAAGCCCGATTTTTATACGGGTTCCACCCAGGTCAATGCCTATTGAATATTTCTTCATGATCGTAGCAATCGGCTTAATGATTAATCCATTCTTTCATGCAGCTTCCCGCCGGGAACAGGGATGTCCTATTCTCTGTCTATTAATACGGGTTGTCCGTTTTCCTGAACAAGTATTTTCGAAAATCCGCATTGGCTGATGGTATCATAATCGTGTCCTGCATCAGAAGGCCAACAGGCACCAAAAGATAATGTTGTGCTTCCCGTATTCGCTGTACGGTGCGCTGTATAACCATGAATATAATGAAGGCTTCCGGGATACATTTTTTCTGTCCAGGTTTTGCGGTATTTATCCATGAGTATGAGCATTCCTTCTCCTTCAATGCCCCAGTAAAATTCGGCGCGGTCTGCAATTTTATGGAAATGTCCTTTCGTCATAAAATATTCCTCACCCACTTTTCCGGGATATAAAAAGGTGATGCCAAAAAACAATCCGCCGGTTGTTCCTTCCTTAACGGGTAAATAGGATTCTACTTCATATACAATTTTATCCGGGGAGGTTTTATCATAAGATAC
>JAYVXJ010000229.1:0-2141 GCA_043785285.1 Chitinophagaceae bacterium | reverse complement strand
TTATTTCAGTTCCATGGACACCGGCTACCTGGTCTTTCTGCTGATCGGGATCATCGGGTATTTCACAGTGCCCTCTATCGCCAACTATATAGTCAACGCAGGAGGCGCTGGGGCGCTTCTGTTCAAATCCACCAGGATTTTCAGTGGCGGAACGCAGACTGTCCTGTCAACTGCAACCGCCGGATTGGGCGTGGCTGGCGATGCACTGACTAGTGGCGCTTCCCGGATAAATGAAAGCATATCCAACTATGGTTCCGCTGACTGGGAAACCGGAAAGTTCAGTCCCCATCAGAAAGATAAAATAACAGGAAACCAAAAAGACTAAGCTATGTTTAAAAAAGCGCTGGGCTTCGATACTGCTTTTCAACTGATTCGGTCATTCTGCTTCCTGGTGATTATTCTTTGCAGTGCAATATGCTGTTTCGTTCTTTATACAAGTCACCAAATGGTTAACCAGGCTCAAGCCAGAATCTTTATCCTGGCTAACGGTAAAGCGCTCGAAGCCTATGCGGCAGACCGAAAAGATAATATACCCGTCGAAGCCCGCGATCATATTAAAACATTTCATCACGACTTCTTCACGCAGGATCCGGATGAAAAAGTGATTACGGCCAATATCAGCCGGGCGCTCTATCTGGCAGACCGGTCCGCCAAAAAGCAATATGATAATTTAAAGGAGAGTGGCTATTACAGTAATCTGATCACGGCCAATATCAGTCAGCAAATTGAAGCGGACAGTATTGAGGTGAATATAGATTCCTACCCATATCCTTTCAAATTCTTCGGTCACGAAAAACTAATAAGAAGCACTTCCATGGTAACACGGAGTCTGGTTACGGAAGGTTTTCTGCGCCATGTTACCCGCTCAGATAATAATCCGCATGGATTTTTAATTGAAAGATGGATGATTATTGAAAATAAAGATCTTAAAACTGAACTGCGATGAAAATAACAGATCTGAAAATAAAATTAAAAATCTTTGACCAATTTAAAATCCTTTTTTGCAATTGGTTAAATAACTACGCCCGGAAATGGCCAAATAAAAAGGTAAAGATGGCCGTTGTCGCTTTTGCCATAATCAGTTCTGGCATCTCCATATATGCCGCATCCAAAGCCCTGTTCGGAGGCTCAGATTTTGTATTCCCCAAAAGAAGTCCAGGCGCTACACCCATTCTTCCCCATGCTTACCCCGGTTACCACCTTGAAAGATCAATATTGCTATATAATAAAATTGAGCAAACTAAAAAGTGGCTGGACAGCCTGTCTCTTCACGATACTTCCAGGTATCAGGCAATTTTAAAGGCAAATCCGAAAGTAGTAGAAAATATTCAATCCATCGAATCTCTATTTAGTGAACTCATTAAAAAATAAACAATGCAAGCTCCCCAAAGATCAGCGGCCTTCATTAAAAAACGGAATCTCCTCCTCCTGTTACCTGTGTTGGTTCTTCCCTTTATTATTATTCTCTTCTCCATCCTGGGTGGCGGAAAGGGAATGACATCCCGGTTCAACAAACAAAAACAGACCGGACTAAACCTGCAGTTGCCGGATGCTCATTTTTTTAATAAAAAAGAACCGGGCAAGCTGGGGTTATATGAAGCATCAAACAAGGATTCGGACAATCGAAGAATGGCTTTAAGAAATGATCCATATCGAATGGATTCAATGGGAGCCAGTCATTTGGCTCCGAAAAAAGGTGCTGCAATCAAAAATATATTCGAGAAAACGGCAGAACGTTTTCCGGACGAAGATTTAGCGGTCAAAAATCCTTCGATGACAAACCATGAAACTGCAACTGACAAAGCGAAGGAACTGATGGATAAGCTGACCAAATTAAAAGATCAGTGGAACAAACCTGCCCGTGCCGGTTCGGAACCCCTGACTGAGGATGCCAGACAGCCGGAAGCTTCCTCCATAGAAAAAATATCGAACCTGATTCGGAATATGAATACAGACAATGAGCCGGACCCCGAAATGACTCAGTTAAATAAAATGCTGGATAAAGTGATGGCCATTCAACATCCGCAGTCTGTTGCTGATCCTAAAGAAGGTAGAACTGAGGAACAAAAATCAATGACTTATGCAGTCAGTCTGGATAAGGATTCGGACGAACCAGGTTCGTTTGGAAGCCGTGAAACTGG
>JAYVXJ010000228.1:0-7213 GCA_043785285.1 Chitinophagaceae bacterium | reverse complement strand
ACGGTAAACCCTTCAGCTGTGATCGTTCCCTGTTCAGGGAATTTAAAGCTGCCATCTTCAGTAACCAGGTAACCTACCATTTGTGTAGTAGAACCATTGGCAGTAGGGGTAGTGGTGTTGGAAAGGTTGGGATCGTTAAAGAGTTTGGAGGCGTCGGGATTCGAACTGCTAACCGAAATACTCAACAGATCATTTTTATGAATGATAGGGACCTCAAGAGCAGGTGATTGGATCCGCGTATCATTCAGACCATTGAAATAAGTGATTTTCCTTGTATCGACACAAGAAGGAAAAATGAGTGATAGGATCAGTATATAATACAGACATTTAGTACTCGAGGTTAAGTGCATATCGGTGCAGGTTTATGGTTGAAAATCCTTAACTAACTGACAAAGCGATGGTTGCCGGGAATTAATGCAAAGGATAGTAGGATGGGGATATTGAGGAATTGGAATATTGGGGTATAATAACAGAACAAAGGTATAGTAAATTTTCGAATATTACCATGTAATCATTATGTCTGATTCCGGCGAATTCTGATAAGATTGGATAACTTCGTTTGTTGTTTGCATTCGATATCGTGCCGCGGGCGGGAGCTTTATCAAAACCGAGGTGGGATAATTTGCCTTCACAGGCCAGCCTGCCCTCGCAAAGCTCCCGCAAGCCGTTGCAATAGCTGAATATACCGTAAAGCAGGCTCACTAAGTGAACCCGCAAGGGTAGCTGCTTATAATATCGGTTTGAATTGTGTTTACAGTTTGCTGCATTTATAATAGAAGATGGAATTACATCTATCTACTATTTGTGATAAAACCGGCTGTCCGGGGAATTTTTTAGTTTCTCTCATAGTTATTGCTTAAGCCTTGTAACTCAAACATAACTAAACTGGATGGTTCTTCGGAGCCATCCTTTATTTTTTACCCTAATTTTAGTCGGGCAACAGTGAGTGATATTGTTGATTTTTTTTTATTTTATTGAGAACTTTTGTTGCCAGTGTAGAATCCTCAAATTCAGATACAATTATTTTGCCATTTCCTGTTCAGCAATTTTCATGCTTTCAGCTGCAAGTTCCAACCTGGCCAGGATATCTGGCAATTGTTCCTCAAGGGTCCTACCGCCGTCTTTCCATTCCCTGAATCCGTCGCCTTCCATTCTGAAAAACAAATTTCCCCTGAGATGAAGTTCTTGCGAATTCCAGGATTCATGCGGTATGATTACCTTTTTTAATCTTTCCCTGAAGGAAATGCCGCTTTTGACCATTTTTCCTGATAAACACTACCCCAACGAAGAAATGAATTTTCTATCGGCTAAAACAGGGTAAGGATTTTTGATGCATATGACAAATAATTCATCTAAATTCAAGATAGTCTACTAAATGGACTGGCTCTATTTAGGGTACATAAATCAGAGAAAATGGGTACCGTACGTTTTATTTTTCGGGAAGACAAACCAGATAAGAAGGATTTTTATCCGATAGGATTAGTATATCCTATCTTCGGCCAGGGAAGATATTTCAGGCCAAAAGAAAAAATCAATTCGATTAACTGGAATAACAGCAAACAACAAGCCTTCTAGTTTCCATACTGGCTGTAAAACATTCTTACACGTTTAAAAAACATTTTGCATATGGATGGTAAACCTATTAACAAAAAACAAGTCTCATTAAGAAATAGATAATAGCTTCCTGTAAAGCAAGCCGGTAATTTATCTCCATGAAAAGTCTTTCCCGTATAATAATCATCTCCTCCGTGTTTTCTTCATTGGCCATTTCCTGCAGAAAAGCAGATACGGTCAACAATAGAAACTTCGCAAGTGCAGATACACTTACCCAGAACATCTATACCATCACAGAAACCGGCGCGCCTGTAAAGGGAACGATTCTGGTTGCACCATTTTCCCTCACCGTACCCGATTCCGGAATGGTAATGATCATGGACCAGGATGGAAAAGTGCTTCAGAAGCAATTATTGCCCGGCGCCACTTTGGATTTTAATAAATGGAACAGTAACGGACAAACAAGATATACCTATATTGTAAACAATGTCAATGCCTATCATATTCCAATCGTAGGAAATTTTGCAGGGTATGTCGTGATTACAGACAGTATGCTCAATGAAATCAAAAGAGTGTATCTCTTGCCTTTTAATGATGTGATCACCAGCGATGGTCACGCCCTGGATGTGCATGATTTTATTTATTTCTCTGACGATCATTACATACAGGAAGCCTATTATGATAAGCACACGAATAATATTCCCGGCTATCTCAATCCTTCCCCTAAAAATAAAATTGTAGCGCCCATTATCCAGGAAGTAAATAACGGCGCGGTGATATGGCAATGGGATGGAAGTCTCGACAGTTCCTTTTATGCCAACAGTATTTACGCCAATGATTATGCCGACTCCGTGAGGCCGCAGGATTATATGCATCTCAATGCCATGATTATTGATCCAAGGGATAATAACCTGATCTGTTCTTTCAGACACCAGGATCAGATCATCAAGGTCAACCGGCAAACAGGTAATATTATGTGGAGGTTCGGCGGAAGGAATAGTGATTTTCCTTTATCGGCTGATCAGGTATTTTTATTTCAGCATGATATAAGTCTGACCGACAGTAATTCTACGCTGATGCTGTTCGATAACGGGGATGTCAACGTCAGGCCGCAGTCCAGGATACTGGAGTTCAAGCTGGATGAAGTCAATAAAAAAGTAACCGGTTTTAAAGCTTTTGATATACCGGAACCATTTACCAATCTGATGGGATCTGTTCAGAAGTTCGGGGACAATTATTTTATCGGAGGGGGTACTGGCAATTATGTATTGGAGATCAATTCTGTTACCAGTCAGAAAATAATAGAATTTAAAGGCAAGGCCACTACATACCGGTCGTATAAATTTGAGTAAAGTTTTTCTCATCCCTGAATTTGTCCACCGTAAAGACCGCATCTTTTCGACTTTTCCAAATGTGAAGACAACTAATTCATAATGAGTTAGGTCAAATGCATCGGTTTTGATTAAAATTCGCGCTTCTCCATGCTGATAGGAGAAGTCATTCTCCGTTCTCTCAAATATGAAATCGGTTGATTTATACTTAGTTGGCTTAATGCTGCCGTCCTTAGTAAAAATTTACCCTTCGCAATGTTAAGGACGGAAGACACCCTTTGCTCCTTCAATATGTCTGAATCTTCGTTAAAAATTCTTAAGGGTTTTATTTTTGTAAAAAAAGCTCTGTTTGCCTTATCATAAAAAAGGACGCCGAATTTATTCCGCTTCTCTATGATACCCAAATCTTTACCATGATTAGACTTTACCCATCATAATAAATGATCAGAAAACTCCTGTTTGCTTACCCGGTTTCCTACCACAGAAAAGCTGAAGAATTGATAGATCAATCCTCCGGCGATCAGATGGATAGTTGGATGCGGCAGGTGAAATCCATTAATTGATAAAAACTTCGAAACCTCGTCCCTGACCCTACTTTCCAGGAAGTCAAGATTAAAAGTTATGACCTCTACCTTTATGTTTTCCTCTTTTTGCTCATTTATGTATGAATCCGTCCCTGTTGATATATTCCCAATTAAGATTAATTCCTAACAAGATGCATCCGACACATCCTGTTTCATTTTATCCAACCACCGTAATATATCCGGCTTACTGAAATTTTTTACAGATGACTTGACCTGCCGACACAAGACATTTTGATCCTTGCTTTCCCAAATGATATCTACCTTATCGTTGTCGGTATCAGGTTCCACCTGAACATGCGTCCACTCATCGTTGGTCAGTGATTTAATAACCCTGACTATCGTCTGAAATGTGAAACCTCGGCTTGCTGCCTGACCACTCATTGATTAAAAATATGTTTTGACCGCAAATTCAAACTGTTCGATAAAAATTTTTTTGAACGCCGCTATATTATTTTGTTCATAGAAAATCAGCATGGCTTTTTTGTACTCTATAGAGCTTACCGTCCTGAATGAAATCGGACAAAATTTATTATTCATTAACACTGCATTACTTACAATTCTGGCTGTACGCTTGTTCCCATCTTCAAAAGGCTGAATATAAGAAACCAGCACAAGCACTAATAAGGCTTTGGGAAACACCGTTTCCTGACCGTTTACTAAGGCACACATATTTTCTATTGCTTCCTTAATTTGAAATGCATTATCCAAAGGTTTAAAATTTGTTCCTGAAACTCCCACCCGGTGCTGCCGGATATTCCTGTCAATATTCAAACCTTCAATTAAAATACTGTGTATGTCTTCTATACAGGATAAGGTCAATGGCTTAACATAATCCGGATGTTCAATAATGAAATCGATTGCCTTTTTGTGATTCAGCAGCATGGTAGCTTCGTCCTGTGTTTTACCAGCTGCCGTTTCCATCTCTTTAAGGAGTCGCTCTGTTTCCAGTAATGAATAAGTATTTCCTTCTATTTGAGAGGACTTCCAGCTCAGATCAATCGCCAGACGTTCCATTTCCTTGTTATATTGGACTGGCGTGAGATGAGAGATATTATCGGTATATTTCTTTTGAAGACTGTTTAAATGGTTGAGTTCATCGTCAGTAAAAAGAGTTATTTTATGGAGCGTTTCAGTTATCAATATGTGGTTATATCCTTCTTTAATAACCCTTTCATCAATTTCTTTTTCAAAATATTCATCGACGTCCACCGAATAAAGCACACCATATCCCCGACTTAACTGGTATTTTGTACCTTTACCCTGGCCGGTTGTTGTGACGAGCTGCTGCTTGATTAGGTCTTGGAGAATTCTTTTTACGGTAGCATATCCAATAATTCTTTCAGCCCGGTCATATATTTCTTTGGATGAAATGCCGGGATTTTCTTTTAGAAATTCAAGGATTTGTGCATTTTTTTTACCCGACTTTTTTTGCATATCCGGTGTTTATAGCTCATAAAACTACAAAATATAGCTCAAATAATGATTTTTTGAGCTTTATTCATTAGCTTATTGAGCTTAAAAAGGTAGAAAATGTCTATAACATTGATTATCAGAGCGAGTTCGAATTTCCTCTTCCGACACTTCCTTCATCGTTCCCAACAACGCGACCTTGCCATCCCAGCATCTAAAATAACCTCTTATGTTCCGGGTAGTTCGTGGGTATGAGCGATAAATAATGCTGAGTAAATGGATTCAGCGTTTTCTTTGAGATTGCATAAATCTCAGAATCTGGGCTTGAAAAGTTGAATTTAACTAAACGGTATCGTCTCCTGCGGGCCCGGGCTCTCCGCTCTTTTCTCCTGGGAAAAAGAGATCCTCTGAAACTATCTCACCGACAACTCCCTCACGTCTGGCATAATCATTCGCGACGCTTAAACAACTTCAGGATTTCTTCAGAGTGCTATCGTAGGTTGTTGTGGATAACAAATGGTTTGATTTCCGTTAAACTCACTGTTAATAAAATAAAATGATCATGAAAAGATACTTTCGGAACCTGGCTTTCCTGGGACTGCCCTTTTTATTGAGTCTTGCAGGCAAGGCACAAACCGGGAACGTTTATGCGTTTGAAAAAAGTATTTCGGTACCGGGAGATGGTGGGTATGACTATTTATCCATAGACGAAGTAAACAGGCACTTATTTGTTTCCCATGGAACATCTATAAATATAATAGACCTTAAGACAAGCCTGGTTATAGGTTCCGTCGATAATATGAAAGGTGTACACGG
Source organism: Chitinophagaceae bacterium (assembly GCA_043785285.1). Lineage (GTDB taxonomy): Bacteria > Bacteroidota > Bacteroidia > Chitinophagales > Chitinophagaceae > Puia. The sequence continues at coordinate 1,518 of JAYVXJ010000228.1, read as the reverse complement.
GATAGCCATAGATAACGAAGTAAATAAAGGCTTTATAACCGATGGCAGGGATAATTCAGTAGTTGTTTTCGACCTTACCACATTCAAAACGATTAAGACTATTCCAGTAACCCCCAAAGGCCCTGATGGTATTATGTTTGACCCCTTTTCTAAAAGAATTTTTGCTTTTTGCGGCGATGGCAACAGCGCTTCGGTCATTGACGTGATTGAATTAAAAGAAATAGCCACGATTCCCTTAGGCGGAGGGCCGGAATTTGCAGTGCCTGATGGTAAAGGATTAATATATAACAACCTGGAAGACAAAAACAGTCTGAATGTTATTGATTCAAAATTGATGAAGGTTATCCATAATTATCCCTTATCTCCTTGTGGAGGCCCCACAGGCGTGGCCCTGGACGCCCAGCACCAGCGTATATTTACTGCCTGCCGGGAAAACAAGGGCATGAGTGTGGTTGATATAACTACGGGTAAGGTAATTACAACCTTACCCATCGGCGCCGGGGTAGACGCAGTTGTCTATGATGCATCCACCCAACTTATCTTTTGCTCAAACGCAGATGGAACAACAACGATTATTAAACAAAACACTGCAAATGATTATACTGTGGTACAAACTTTAAATACGCAATACAGGGCAAAAACAATGGCCCTTGATAAGGTGACTCATAAAATATATTTAAGTGCCCCTAAATTTGATACCGGAACAAGAAAAATTATACCCGGAACTTTTGTTGTATTGGTATATAAAATGAATTAATATATAGATTTGTCTGATCAGACCGCCTTATGCCATCGCTCTCTTTACCTGATACTACAGCATATACCAAAAAAAGCATCTCTTTCCGACCCCCGGGAAAATTCAAATGCTTTGCCATTATATCAAAAGGTATATAATTCATGGTTGAAAATGTTGGAACAGGCTCGTATTCGTATACAGAAAATATTCACAATCTGAATTGTGGAAATAGTACTCGCAGTCGGTTTGCTTTTTTTTCATAAGGACCTTGTGAGAGTTTTTTCTCTGCCAGATCGTTGGCTGAAGGTTGCTGCATGTATTTTATTTTTTCGAAGGATCAGGAACGATTCCCGGAGGGGAACTTGGAAAAGTGGGCTAAAAAGGGGGGAATGAAATGATTCCGCAAGGTCACCGGGAAGAATGGTGGGCATACGTTCTTTGCTATTGTGAATTTGCTTCATCAGCGTGTTGGCTTCGGTCGTGACAATGGCAAAGATATTAGTAGTAATTTTTGTATCCTGATCGGTCCAGGGATTGTAAATACCGGCCATATAAAATTCCGGCTGATCCTTCATTTGAACCAGTACGGAAATTTCTCAGGCGTTTTCAGCAACTTACCGCTTTTTCCTACGACCTGGGCATGACTCCACTCATAAAGCCATTGGACGGAACCAGACAACGGAGGTGCAAAGCCGCATCTTTAAACATTTTCCCAAGTAATTGTTCACTGGTTGCATTCAGAGTTGTATATCCAGGGATGAATTTGCCTGCATCGTTCTTAT
>JAYVXJ010000227.1:0-2152 GCA_043785285.1 Chitinophagaceae bacterium | reverse complement strand
TTGACTGAATTGCTTGTACCGGAACTGGATTATCCGGAGTAAATGGTGGTGCTCCCGGCCCCGGATTATTATTCGCATTGATAAATGCCGGTACGTATGCCAGTACCAGAATGATCGCCATGGTAACCAACCAGGGTTTGAACGTATCGAACAAGGGTATTCGTTTTTCATCATGCAGGGCCTCGCTTACCGGAAAATCCAGTTTAGGCTCTTCTTTCTTTTTACTGAATATCGTTCCGAAGAATACAATAAAGAAGAGCAAGGCAGCGATGGTCATGATAATGCCACCAGCCAGCGCCAGCAGTGTGGTAGGCACCCATTCCGGAGTATATAATGCATGTTTTGGATTTAAATAGGTAAGTCCCAGATTGGTTCTGCGGGGCTCTCCAATCAATCCTCCCCAGGATAAACCGGTGGAGAATATCAGGATGCCGATCGACCACAAATAAGGAATGATCACATTTACCCGGGGCAGGAAAATTCGTTTACCGGAATTGGTTGAATACAAATAAATGCTCATGCCGATGATGCTCAGGAAAACAGGACCTGCCACGGTCATATGAAAATGACCCGGAAGCCATGCGGTGTTGTGGATTACACTATTTAAAGGGCCTGATGCATTTACAATACCTGTCAGCCCGCCAAAAATGAAAAGAATCAATCCACAGATCAGGTAGGCAAACAGGAAACGGTTCGGGTCAAGATAAGGCAGCTTCTTAAAGAATCCGAAAAGTCCTTTCGATCCGCGTTTACGCCCTGCGTATTCCAATGAAGCAGCCAACGTAAAAGCGGTAATAAAACTAGGGAAGGCCACAGCAAATGTTAACAACCCCTGAAACATTTTCACTCCCTTTGAAATAGATGGATCGCTGAACTGATGATGCACACCTACGGGTACAGAAAATAGCAAAAAAAGAAAAAAAGAAATTCGTCCGGCCAGGTCCGAGAATAATTTTCCTCCTGCTAATTTGGGCAGCATCGTATAATACATGACGTAGGCAGGCAATAACCAGAAGTAAACCAGTGCATGGCCAAAAAACCAGAATAAAGTCCTGGCCAGGGTAACATTCACGGTCTGTTTCCATCCCATAGCCCAGGGCAGCAGGAGTACCAATACCTCATAAGCAACAGCCAGCGTGCACACGAACCAAATGGTAAAATTGACCAGGGTACCCAATACTGCCAAAGGCGTTTTCACCTCTTTGTTCTCCTTTTTCCATCGCATATACATTCCGGCCCAATCAAACAGGGGTATCCATGAACCCACAATAAGTAAAGCTGCACCTAAATAAAACAACGGATGTGCTTTCAGCGGCGGATAGAACGTGTACAGCACGGAAGCTTTACCAGCCAGCATGGCCCAGGCGGCCAATAATGTGCCGATGGTCATCATCCAGAAACTGATCCAGGCTACTTTTTTATTGGGTTCTTTTTTGAAATAAAAAGTAAGGGTAGCATGACCGAAAGCAACAGCAAAAAAGGAAGTCAGCACAATCGCATTAATCACCCCGTGTAAGGTTAAACCCTGGTAGTAATCCAGGTGTGCGAAACTGGATTGATGAATGACTCCGGAACGGTAAATCGTTTGCATCAGGCCATGATAAATGCCAACGGACAACAGGGCGATGGGGATTCCCAACTCCCAGTATATTAATCTTTTCAATGACGTGGAGATTTTCATAAACAGGTGTTGATTATTTCTATTATTGGTTAGCAGGAGAGTTTACGATTACTTCGGCCTGCATGGCCTGGTGGCCTACACCACAGTATTCATGGCAGATTATCTTGTAGATGCCGGGTTTCTCAAACTTCACGGTGCTTTTGTTGATATTGCCGTAAATAGCCATCAGGTTTACGTTCTTTTCCGAAATATTAAACCCATGTACCACGTCTTTGGAAGTGATAAAAAAGTCTACTTCGCTTCCAACGGGAATATGTATTTCCGCCGGTTGAAACTGCCACATCCGGGCAACGGCATAAACCTGGTAGGTTTCCTTGTCGATTTGGGTAACCTTAGGTTCCAGATAAGCCTTATTGAACGGCAAACATTCCGGCAGATCATTATTTTTCCCCAGGGCATATAAAATGGAAAAAATAAACAGGGACAATACGGCACCGGTAATCCCGATTATCATCTTTTCTGATTTATCCA
>JAYVXJ010000226.1:0-2152 GCA_043785285.1 Chitinophagaceae bacterium | reverse complement strand
TTCTGAAGTCATGTCTGCGAATTAAGAACAGAGGAGTTATTGCCACCCCGGCTGTTCGCGATTATTTATTTGATGTTTTGAAGCACACGGTTTGATCTTTCCAATGATTCTTCTGACTCTTTCAGTATACGGTTGTATTTTTCTTCAGAAGTCTCGGCCTTTTTCAGAGCCAATTTATTTTCAGTGAATTTTACCGGTTGAATGTCGGTGAAAGACTTGGACGAATTCAGGTATGGAAGATTATATGTTCTTGACAATAAGACCGGACTATAGACACCTTCAAAATAGAAACAGGTGGCAATAAATTTGTTTACATATTCCCTGGTTTCCTCCGGAAGATATCGGCGGAGCGTCCAGAAATTCTTACTTCCCGACTGTTTGATGGCCGAGTTAACGGTGCCCTCTCCGCTATTGTAGGCGGCGAAAACAAGTAGCCAGTCTCCGAATTCTTCGTGCAGGTCTTTCAAATATCTTGCAGCGGCCCGGGTACTTTTATAGTAATCTTTTCGCTCATCATGACGGGAATTGATTTTCAGACCCAGGATACGGGCAGTCGCAGGCATTAACTGCCAGGGGCCGGTGGCACCCACTTTGGAAACGACCCTGGTTTGCAATTCAGATTCAACCACGGCGAGATATTTTAATTGAACGGGAAGACCATACCGTTTAAATACTGAATCTATAATCACAAAAGGGGAACTGCTTCGCTTTCCTATTTTATAAAGATTTTTCCTGTTTTCCTGAATATAAGTTTTCACAAACTGTTTTACTTGCCTGTTCATAGGTGCTTTATCCTTTCCTTCAAAATCAACCTTTTTCGTTCCGCCGTCAACCGCCGGAACTGCAAGAAACATAAATGTACAGGCCGTGAAAATATATTTTAAAGCAGCTGTGTTCGACATGGGTTACATTTTGTACAACCCTATAAGCCAATCGGAGTGCCGCTTTATAGATCATTGAAAAACAGCATATTATGGATGATTTCCAGATTGAATTTTTCCCCCCGTTGGAAGAAATTATGCATTTGGGAAAGGTCAGAAACGGGCTGCTGAAGCAGTGTGCCCGGTCCTAATGTGGCTTACCAAAATCTGTTACTGCCTACTATGAAACCCTGCAGAATCGGGCTCGTCACTTTCTGTATCGATGCGGTACAAAATGTACCGATTTGCAAAAGGGCTTGAAATCCCACGAGGGAGCAGGCTGGCGAAATTGGCGGGAAAACGGTGAGCTCACGTGAAGTTCCTTGATAAAACTTCACTTTTCTGTAATTAATTGTTGAACATTGGATACAAACTATTTTCGGATATTTTTAAAACAACTTAGGATTTTTAGTTTTATAGGGTCAGGATATTTTTAAGCTGCTGGGGGAAGTTCTCCCAGCAGCTTTTGTATCGCTAAAGTATTAGATGTAAATCTTCAGCAAAATGGACGCTTAACAATTTTTGAAAAGATGTCCTGTTTATAAGATTAGATTTGATATCTTAATATATTAATAATAAACTTTAGAGGGTATTATTTAATAAACAAACCACTTATTTATGCATGCAAATCGAAGAAACTTTATACGAAAAGTCACAATAGGTGCTGGAGCCATAGTAAGTGGTTTACCCGGATCTGCACTTGCAACCGCTGATGAAAATGACCGAAGATTGCTTAATAGTGTAAAACCTTCACCAGGTACTTTTAATATGAGTGGTTATGCTGCTCCGAAAATAGATAATGTCCGTATTGGAATAATAGGTTTGGGGAGCCGGGGACCTTACGCCGTTGAAAGGATGTCCTATATTGAAGGGGTTGAAATTATCGCTTTGTGCGATCAGTACCCTGACAGGGTAGCTAAAGTACAAAAAATGTTAGCTGAAAAAGGTTTACCCATTCCAACAGCCTATGGCGGAAGTAAGCAGGTTTGGAAAGAATTGTGTGACAGACAGGATATTGACTTGGTCTATATTACAACGCCCTGGAGCTGGCATACGCCGATGGCAGTCTATGCCATGTTACAAGGGAAACATGCCGCTACTGAAGTGCCGGCCGCCAAAACGATTGATGAATGCTGGCAATTGGTTGAAACCTCTGAAAAAACAAAAAAGCATTGCATGATGCTGGAAAACTGCTGTTATGATTTTTTCGAATTGCTTACTTTGAATATGGT
>JAYVXJ010000225.1:0-2154 GCA_043785285.1 Chitinophagaceae bacterium | reverse complement strand
CCGTTAACCGATATCATGTGCGCATTCGCATTTAAAGGCCGTCAACTGTCAGCCGTCAACGAAACGGAAACGTTTTCACTCCTGCTTAACTCCCATCGCGGATCGTTTCATTTTAAACGTAAGTTCGTGCCCAAAATATTTTTCAATGCCTTTTTCCATCAGGTAAATAAGCGGGGTTAAACCGACCGCCATTATGAATTTATACGTATAGTTCACCATGCCGATGGCCAGGATCTCCTGCCAGGTAAACTTTCCGGCAAAGGCAATAAATAATACCAAATAGCTGTCCACCAGCTGGGAAACTATGGTGGATCCGGTGGATCTCAGCCAGACATGTTTTTCGCCGGTTAGTTTTTTGATTTTGTGAAAGATGGTCACGTCTATCATCTGGCTGATCAGAAAAGCAACCAGGCTGCCGATGATGATGCGCATACCTTGTCCGAATACGCCACTGAAAGCCGCCTGCATATCCGGAACGCCACTACTTGTATTACTGGTCAGCCAGAACCCGGCGGGGGCAGTATGCATAGCCATAAAAAACATAATATAAGCATAGGAGATCAGGGCAACGGCGATAAGGGATATACGCCGAACGGCCTTCGGGCCATAAAATTCATTTACCACATCGGTCATCACAAACTCCAGCGGCCAGAGTAATACACCGCAGGTCAGGTTAAAAGACAAACCGGATTCACCAAACAAACGGAAAGAAAAAGGATGGAAGCCCAGGGTTTTTTCCAGAGAGAATATTTTTCCGCCAATACATTCTGCGATCAGGGCATTGGCTACAAAAAAAGCCGTAAAAAAAAGAAACAGTTTGGTTGGTTTATCATCCAGGATTTGTTTGATCATTTGAGTAATAAAATTAATTGGATGATCAGAAAGCCGCCATTCAGGTAAATCAATGCGCGAGGGATTTCAAGGAAGGGTTTTCTTTTTACACACCTTATCAAGTGCCAGGCATTCACGATCAGATTTAAAATTATGGAAAGAATAAATCCCATAACAATAATAAGAGATGCAAGACCCGGATTAACCGGATGCCGCATCCGGAGAATAAAGATGGCGAGCAAAAAACAGACATTACATATAAAAGCCGACCGGTTGAGCATTCTGAGCAAACCCATAGTTCAAAAATCCAAATTTTTGCTTAAAATACCATTAATTTGCGGGATTAATTATTTTAAACTGTATGAATGCATCCTTCCTTAAAAAAGCCGTTCCGCATGTCATCGCCATCGTCGTATTCCTGCTGATCTCCATCATATATAACAAAACAGCACTGGAAGGTAAGGTGCTTTTTCAGCCAGACGTGATTGGGTATACGGCAATGGCAAAACAATCGCATGATTTTAAGGATGTACACGGGCATTTCCCCTTGTGGACCGAAAGCATGTTTAGTGGCATGCCGGCTTATAATATTGCGATGGATGCCACTTCTGACATTACCATCGGATATTTTTATTACCTGTTTAATCTGGGTCTGCCCAAACCCATTTTTTATTTTTTTATTGCCTGTGTCTGTTTCTATATACTCACTCAGGTGTTCCGGCTAAATCTCTTGCTTTCTCTTTTAGGTTCTATAGCCTATGCCTTTGCTACTTTCAATCCCATCCTGGTGGCAGCCGGACATGAAACTGAACTGATGGCCATCGGTTATATGCCGGCGGTTGTTGCCGGTATTCTTTTGATCCTTCGTGGCCGTTACCTGGGCGGGACTGCGCTTGCCACGCTGTTCTTTGGATTGGAAGTAAGTAGCCAGCATTTGCAGATAGTATATTATTCCGGGATCATGGTGGGAATTATTGTAGTCGTTTACCTGATCACTTCCTGGAAGGGAAAAAAATACAAACACTGGATTATTGCCTTTTCGCTCATTGCTTTTTCCCTGCTCATTGGGTTTATGAACTATGCACTGACCATGCTGCCCACCAAAGAATATTCAACGGAAACCATGCGCGGTGGTAAATCGGAACTGACTCCGGCGGACAGTAAAAATAAAACCAAAGGGGGACTGGATAAGGACTATGCCTTCTCCTGGAGCTATGGTATTTCTGAAACACTTACGCTGTTTGTTCCGGGGATGAATGGCGGAGGAACCGCCGGAAAAGAGATTACAGGCAACTCTAAATTCGCTGACAAGCTTACCGGGTT
>JAYVXJ010000224.1:0-2157 GCA_043785285.1 Chitinophagaceae bacterium | reverse complement strand
TTCCCTGCCAATGATATCCACTCAACACATTCACGGGTTCAAGACAGGCTGCACGCATGTCTTTCAGGTGAACATATTCCATGTCCCGGTCGCTTTTAATGATGATCCGCATTTTTAATTTATCACCGGGCTTTAAAATATTCCCGGAAGAAACCTGTTCCAATACCGGCCCGTTGTTCGTATTCTTTTCGAGATACAATGCTTTATTTATGGATAAAGGAGATTGCGCTAGGGTTATTTTATTCAGGCTTTCAAAATATTGCCAGTATAGTGCGCCCCAGGATGGTGCTTCATGTACACCGCTTTCATGTTCAACAGTTACCTGAACATTCCCCATATCAGGTTGTACGTCTTTGCCGGAAATTATTTTCTTCCTGTATCCCGTTCCCCCTTCTGTTTTTTCATCTGCCATGTGAATGCTGTAATTACCCAACTTAATGTCTGCAGTTTGGGTTACTGCCAGCCAATTACTGCCGCTCAACAAAAGAGCATAACAGGCATCGGCAGTCGCCTTAGTGCTGCCCCAGTGCCGTGTGTGTTTTTGCTGAAGCAACCAGAACTTCATCTGATCGCTTAATTTCAAATCCGGACTGATCTCATCAACTGCTTCGATGAGCAGGGATTGCGTTTCCACAGGTGACTCGGACCAGTAATATCCGGGTTGTACGGATTTCCAAAACATACCGAGATCCTCCGACCGAGTGGCATTTTCCTTCAAAGAAGCGATAATGTCTTTGGCTGTTTTGCGATCTCCGGTCCGGAATAAAAAAAGTGCGATCATTCCCCGCAGATACATATTCTGCTTCGGCCAGTATTGAATCGCCTGTTTACGGTAATAATTCAGTGCAGGAAAGACGGATCCCGGCAAACCTATTTCAGAAAAGAAACTCCGCATATATAAATACTGAATCCGGATAGGCGAAATATCTTCTACGGCATTCTTCAAACGACGATCATATTCAGATTTCAATTCCTTATCGAGATAAGCAATACCGGTATGCGTGATCTGATCCAGGACCTGCTGTTCATTCGCCGGAATGGCTTTCAATTTTTTCAAATGCCCGATACCGGAAATAATATACTGGGTAATGTACCGGTCATCCCTTCCGCCTTTGAACCAGGAGAAGCCACCGCCTTCCGATTGCATCAATTTCAATTTATCTAATGTTGATTTTAATTCCCTGCTCATTCTTACTATATCAAATAACATCGCCAGATTTTTCTTTTGCTGGTTTTCATTCTGTGCTTCCAGAACCCAAGGCGTTTCACGGAGCAATACTGTCTTTAATTCTTCATTTTTTTGAAGATTGCTCAAAAGCGCAGCACTATCCACGTTTTTCCACTTTTCAAAAATCGCCTGAATACCTGGTGCACTGTTTATAATTTGAGTGGCCAGGGCATTTGCATAGAACCGGTTGAACGTCTGCTCCGCACATTCATAGGGAAATTCCATCATATAGGGGAGCGACTGAACTGCATACCAGGCCGGATTGGAAGTATATTCCACGGTGAGTGAGTGATTCTGCAGCGTAGTACTGGTATTGCTGTTCAATAATTTCTCCCAGGAAAAATGTTTACTTTCTTTCCCGGTCATATTCAATGGAAGGGTTTCAGTAACGAGCATCCGGTTACTCAACACCGGTATGATACCTTCCTCACCGTCACTTGCCGCTCCCGTATTTGTTTTTGCCAACAGCCGGTATACAACAGGTTGTTGGAATTTAGCCGGAATGATCGTTGAAAAGTTGACGACAGTGCTTTGACCGGCTTCCACGCTGAATGACTGACTGCCTGTTTTATTTTGAAGCGCCTTATTCTGATTGCTGTTATCCGTGGCATCCAGCCAATCCAGACTAACAGAGCCCGTCATGGTTCCGGAAGAAAGATTGGAAATTTTAACCGGTAAACGCATAGAGTCGCCTTCCCGGAAAAACCTGGGCATATTGGGTTGAAGCATCAGTTCTTTTTGGGTTACTACGGTCTTTTCTGAGTACCCCTTGGCCAGGTCTTTGGAATACGCAAAAATCATCCACTTCCATTGGGTTAATGCGTCGGGTATGGTAAAGGAGATTTCTACATTTCCCTCCGCATCTGTTTTGAGATCGGGGAAGAAGAAGGCTGTCTCGTTAAAATTTTTACGGATCTGGATATCCGACG
>JAYVXJ010000223.1:0-2160 GCA_043785285.1 Chitinophagaceae bacterium | reverse complement strand
TCTAACATGAGTAATATTTTTCGATTGTCTGATGCAAAGACTCGTTCTATCAGCCCGGAAAATTTTAACGGAGAAAAGGGAAAGGGCGGAATGGCCACAAAAGGAACGAATGAATGGAATGCAAGAGAATTGGGGCAGGGATGGAAAGTAAGCCCCAGTGTAGAAATAAAAACTCATACAACATTTACTGTAGCTGAAATCGACGGTTCCGGCTCCATACAGCACATATGGTTGACACCAACAGGAAAATGGCGTAACTCAATTATTCGCTTTTACTGGGATGGAGAAACTACCCCTTCAGTTGAGGTGCCGGTAGGTGACTTCTTTTGTATGGGTTGGGGACAATATGCACCTTTACAATCTCTTGCTGTATGTGTAAATCCGGGTAGTGCATTTAATTGTTACTGGCCTATGCCATTTAGAAAAAAATGTAAAATAACTATGGAAAATATTGATGAGAAAGATATGGTTTTATATTATCAGGTTGATTATATATTAACAGAGGTGCCGTATGATGCAGCTTATTTTCATGCGCAGTTCCGCAGAATAAACCCAATACCTTACAAAACCGACTATGTATTAGTTGACAACATTAAAGGGAGAGGTCAATATGTGGGTACTTACCTTGCATGGGGTGTTCATAACAATGCATGGTGGGGCGAAGGTGAAATAAAATTCTTTATGGATGGCGATACCAAATTTCCAACGATCAACGGCACTGGCACTGAGGATTATTTCTGCGGCTCTTACGATTTTGGTTCTGCTACGAAAAACGCATCTGGAGTAGCCGAGTGGCACTACACTGAATTTTGCACTCCTTATTCCGGACTTAACCAGGTAATACGAGGCGACGGGCATTACGATGTTTCACAACGATTCGGATTGTATCGCTGGCATATTAAAGATCCCATCCGCTTTGAAAAAGATCTGAAAGTTACGATTCAAGCTCTTGGATGGCGGAGTGAGGGCCGTTATTTGCCTTTGCAAGATGATATATCATCTACAGTTTTCTGGTACCAGACAGAACCACATAACCCATTTCCAATATTACCTGATAAAGATGCGCTGGAAGTAAATTGACCATTTATCAAAAGCAAGTACCCTTTTGAGGAATCAGGATTTTTTAAATGATCGTGTCAGATCCCCGTGCAGATGAATTTGACTTCATAAAAAATTCCAATGATTATCCCATAAAACCAAATGGAACTGTCTTTAGAAAAAATAGATATTTCTCACCCGAGGGATGTGTTTGTGATAAAAATTGGTTTTTAGCGGTGCCTTTAAGAATAAAGACTTTTTTTATATTCAGTTGGGGTCATCTTAGTGAAATGCTTAAAATTTTTATTGAAATTTGTTAAATTATTAAAACCACATGAATAGCAAATTTCCGATATATTTAGGCTTTCGTTAAGAACTAATTTGCAGGCTTGCCCAATCCGCACTTCATTAACAAAACTTGAAAAAGTTTTTCCTGTTTTGCATTTAAAATATTTACAAAATGATGTTGAAGTCAAATTGGCAATAGATGATACATCGCTTAGCCTTATTATGTCTGTGAAATTTTTCATGATATACTTATAAACCTCGCTCAATCTCTCCACATCATTATGACCGTAACTATTTATGTAACCCTCGCTGGCTAAGCATTTATAATCATCTGATTTTGATATAAAATCTAAAATATCCAAAAGTTTAATTATTCTCTCAAGCCCTCTACTATTTTTAAGTTTAATGAGCGCTTTAATAGTCCTGGTTTTCGTATCCCCGAATATTTTAATCCCCCTTTCTATTACCTTAATTAATTTCTTGAACCTTATAAAATCAGAAGAATTTAAAAGATTTTCAATAAACCAATCAGGATTGAAATAGATTACCAATGCATGAAAATCCTGATTAGTTAAAAGATAATCTTTCCCAATATAGGATGCATGTGGAAGGAAACGACCCATAAATACCAGATCGTTATCTGTGAAATATTCAATATTATCACCTATTATTCTTTTGCCGCTACCTTTTAAGATCAAGGCAATCTCAAACCCATTATGAAAATGAAGCTGATCATTCAGAGTAGGTTCCTTTATTTCTTTAACATATATAGAACCTTTGATTAAAGGTTCTATATCCTGCAACAAGGGATTCATAATTAAGTCGTGTTTAACC
>JAYVXJ010000222.1:0-2161 GCA_043785285.1 Chitinophagaceae bacterium | reverse complement strand
TCGTAAACCGATTCCGCCAGGGCAGTATTTCCTCTCTGGTTATCCATCGTTTCCATTGCTGTAAAGAAATTGTTCCTTGCTTGTCGCACTTCATATTCAATATTCAGCTTCAGGTTTTCGATCTGGCTGTCTACCAGGTTTGCCTGCAATCTGGCTTTCTTCAGGTTGGCATCTTTTTCAAAGCCACTGAATATGGGAACCTTGAGGGAGAGTCCTGCATAACTGGTGGAATACCAGTTCCCGCTTTTGGTAAAAAAGTCATACGTATTATTATAGGCGTTCTTCTGGTATGCAGCTGTTAAACTCAGCGTTGGGTAATAGAGTGCCTTATATCGTTTGATATCAAAATCAGTGAGCTGCTTTGAAATCTGAAGACTCTGATAATCGAACCTGTTTTCATACCGGTAACCGCTATCCAATGTTATATTCTGTTTCAGATCATCTTCTTTGAAATCCGTAGTCAGGGATATAGAATCTGCGGAAGGAATTCCAATCAGGTATTTCAAACCAAGGTATCCATTTTCTATATTGGTTTGCGCATTTGCCTTTGTCGTTTGAAGGTTAGCCAGCTGAACGGTTGATTTATCTACATCCAGCTTTTCGGCAAAACCGTTATCGTACAGTGCCCTTGTATCCTTCAATAATTTCGCAGCTCTTTCCATATTCGCATCTATTAATTGCATCTGGGTTTTGCTAACTACCAGTTGATAGTAAACTTTATAAACGTTTACGGTTATGGATTCAACCGTCAGGTCAACGGCTTTCTGAAAATAATCAATGGAAACCTTCCTGGCCTTTAATCCAACAAATACCTGGCCGTCAAATATGGCCTGATTGAGTTGGACTCCTGCGCTGGCGCTATATTTAGGCTGAAAGCTTACAGCTATGGTTGAACCAGGTGTTCCACCAAAAAACTCTCCCGGTACAATAGTAACCGGCGTTTGGAAAAAGGCCGTTGTGCCCGCTGTTGCGGATATAGATGGCAGTGCCCCAGCTGTAATGGCTTTATTGGTTTGCTCCTGTAATTGCCGGTTGATAATTGCGCTTTTTATCGCTATATTGTTTTTCTTCGCTAATGCGATGGCATCCTGTATGGTCAGGGAACGACCCTCCTGGGCAAGGAGGGAAGTTGTTCCCAATGATGTTATGATAAGCAGGAATAATAAGCGGACAGTACTATAAAGTCTAATGCTCATGTTGCGTTGTTTTTAGTCTGTCATTCAAATATTTATCAATCAGTTTTTTTCCTTTAGGATTACAGATACTGTGGAGGAAAAGCAGGGCCAGTTCCTGACAGGTCTGATTCATTGGAAATTTGTTGGAGGGAAAGGCTTCCTGGTTAAAAGTCATGAAAGCCGATTCGATTCGGTGCCTGGTGGTGATGTCTGGATTGATGTCTGTCCGGTAAAGATCTTCTCTTATCCCCCTCTCCAGATTTTCCTTAATCATGGTATACAGAAACTGATATTTATACTGCTTTAACCTGTGATATGCACCTGGATGATGTTTCTCCAGGTCATACATTAATTGCGGGTTCATGGTTTTCATCATTTCCAGCATATTTTCCATGGCAAGGAAAATTTCATGAACGGCGTTTTCGGCATTTAGCCGGAACTGGAGGCACCCTTTTTCATTTATCTTCATTTCTTCATTCACTATGGCCTCCACCATCTCATCTTTATCTGTGAAGAACTGATAAATCGTTTTTTTACTGATCCCCAATTGACCTGCGATCTCATCCATGGTAATGGATTTAATTCCATACCGCATGAACAGGTCTGTCGCTTTCTCCAGTATTCTGTATTTGTTTTCCGTTTTTTCTTTGTTTTCCATTTTATTTCTAACTCCTTAATTAAGAATACAAAACTATGGAAACTTTTTTCGTTACCAAAGTTTCCAGTGATAATTTTTAGTTTTTTTATAATTCCGGTTGAAAGCGCAGAGTTAACAGCGTGTTTTAAACATGGCCTCTGGGGAATGTTTGTTTACTTTTGAATGACAAACCACTGCTCATGAAATTCAAATCCATTGCAGGCAAACTGTTTAAATATTTTCTGCAGGGGCTGATCATCCTGGCCCCGATTACCATAACGCTTTGGGCCGTTCTGTCTCTCTTCAACTGGATCGACAGTATCCTGCCTGATTTTATTCACCGGCTATT
>JAYVXJ010000221.1:0-2164 GCA_043785285.1 Chitinophagaceae bacterium | reverse complement strand
ACAACTTCTTGTACATCTTTCTACCCAGTCTATTCTTAGGCAACATGCCTTTGATGGCTCTTTCAATCACGGCTTCCGGACGACGCCTCAGCAGGTTTTTTGCCGTTTCTTCTTTTTTACCACCCGGATAACCGGAGAAATTGATGTAGATCTTATCTTCCAGTTTATTACCGGAGAATACCACTTTGTCTGCATTGGTTACGATCACAAAATCGCCGCAGTCAACGTGAGGTGTGTAATAGGCTTTGTTCTTCCCGCGCAGGATGGCTGCAATACGGGCACACATACGGCCGACAGTTTGATTAGTACCGTCCACAACCCACCAATTCCGTTGTACGGTAGCCTCGTTCGCATGTTTGGTGGTGAAATGCAGTTTGCTCATTATGCTTATTTTTGTTTTCGCCGCCGCTATCCCGGCAGGCATATTTAAATGGACGGCAAAGGTAGGGTGATGAAGTATTCATTCCCAAAATTTAAGGAGGTATTTTTACAGGTGCCTTTGTAACTGATTGAAGATCAATAAAAATTTTAACCGCAATATTTCATAGCTGATAAAAATTCCCGGGTTGAGTCTATCCTTCATACTGGATCCTTCCTCCTGACTGATCTGCTGCAGCGTATCATTATTTTAGTCGGACAACAGTGATTAAACAATTATTTCATTTCTATTACCTGTACATTCTCCCAACCCGGAGGATCGTTATCATCCTTAATGGTATTCGGAAAAGCAAAATTGCAATCACCTTCTTTAATATAAGCCCCGGCAACGGTTCGCAACAGATATTCCTGCAGAAAAAAAGGAAGGATCACGATCCTTTTGGAAACAACCGCCGAGGCTGAAAACAGACCCAGGGCGATGTCGTTGGAATCAGCCTGGTTATATACATTGCCCGTCAGTGAAGCAGGCAGCGGATCCAGGATGCTTCCGGTACGGTTGGTTTGTTCCTGGTAGTGTTCCCAGAATTGATAAGCCGTTCTGCTTATAGAAAATTGTTTAACCTCTACAAAATGTTTACCGAACCAATACACCGGGGAGAAAGCGGCAGGTTGCTGAATATGTTTTCCATCAATGTACCGGTCCGATAAAATATTAAGCTGATTATAAATTTGAAGTTGTTGGCAATTCTTGTAGCATAAAGCCGGCGATCCCAGGGAGCAGGGCCTGCCGGTAGATCTCCTTGGCGCGTAACCTGATGCCGTCCAGCGGTAATAATTCTCTACGCCGGATTGGTCCTGTGTATTGGCAGATATGATAAATTGCGTGGGCCTGATCTCGAAAACAAACGAGCTGTCATATACAACAGTCAGGCTATCTATGGACGGAACGGGATTCAGTTTCTCCTGCTTTGAAACGTATGTTTTCTCGTCAGCTAACTTAACGATCAGGGTATATGAGCGGCCAACAGTTCCGATAAAATGGGTGTCTGTTGACTGATAAGTACCTTCTGTTACCCAGGCGCATTCCGTAGAATCACCCAGATCGTCTTTAATGGTAACCATTGCATCCTTAATAAACGGCTGATCCGAAAATTGATAAGTATTGGAAAAATTTCCCGAATAACTCAGATTTACGGTATACGGCATGCTGTCCGTAGTTATTAATCCTTCTACAACCAGTTTGGGCGTTACGTTCCGGATAGGAACAGCTACATTTCTTATACAGGAAATACAAAACAAAACAATTAAACCCGGAAAGTATCTGGTGATGATTCTACCCATTTCTTAAAAATAAAAACTTAGAGTAATCGAGGGAACGATTGTTCCGAGTACGGATAATTCATATGCATTCAATACCCGGCCGTCTCTTTGAAAAAAGATGGAATAAGGATTTTTCCTGGCATATACATTATATAAAGTGAAATTGATGATGGTATATTTTTTCTGCTCTGCAAAACGTCTGGAATCATGTGAAAATGAAATATCAAACCGGTTATAATCCGGCAGCCTGTCCCCATTCCTTAAAGAATAATTGGTTACTACCGTATTATTGATCACATAAGTTCCATCAGGATAGGTTGAAGGCCTTCCACTGATATAAATAAAAGTGCATCCGAAATCCCAGCCATTCCCCAGTTTGATTCCTCCCGTCAGACTCAGGTCAAACGGCCTGTCGTAACTGGAAGGATAATATGTACCCCCATTCACCTGTTCGCCGGGAAATGAA
>JAYVXJ010000220.1:0-2164 GCA_043785285.1 Chitinophagaceae bacterium | reverse complement strand
GTGTAAGCCGCCAGCATAAAGTTACACAAGGAAGGAATTTTTTTAAAAGATCAGTTTATGTATTTAATGAGGAAGGTGCGTTTACGCTGATCATGACGGAATCAAATGAACAGAAATCCGGACTGGCACAGATTTATAATCCCATAGACACGTTACCCCATAAACATAAATTTACAGGAGATTATGTCCAGGACAAACGTAATTTTATTTCTGTGCGGGACGGCCGAAGCAATTCCGTGGTCAGGTTCTTTGTCCATTTCGAAAAAGAAAAAGGTACGTGCATTGGCGAACTGAAAGGAGAGGCCAGGTTTATTTCTCCAACAGTGGCACGTTACAGTTCCAACGGAGATCCCTGTTCTATTCAATTTACCTTCAGCGATAAAAATATCCGGATGAAAGAGCTGGAAGGTTGTGGCAACCATCGCGGCATCCGCTGTTATTTCGAAGGCGTTTATGATAAACACAAAGCGGCAAAAGCAAAACCAGTCAGGCAAATAGCAAAACGTAAGACAATAAAATAAAATAAAATAAATTCGCCTCCGTTTACCCATTCATTATGAGCTTTACACCTTTTACCCACCCGTACCCGATAGATGATCGTTATTCAAAAAAAGTGGCCTATTTCTCCATGGAGTTTGCTGTTCATCAGCCGCTGAAGATATATAGCGGCGGTTTGGGATTCCTTGCCGGTTCGCATGTCCGGAGCGCTTATGAGCTGCGTCAGAATATGATTTTTATCGGCATCCTCTGGAAATATGGATATTATGATCAGGCGCGGAATCAGGATCAGACACTCCAGGTAACCTGGGTGGAAAAACAATATCCTTTTTTGCAGGATACCGGCATCAGGTATCAGATCAACATCCACGATCATCCGGTTTGGGTTAAAGCCTATTATCTGGCTCCTGAAACGTTTAGCGGAGCTCCTTTATTTTTACTCAGCACTGATCTTCCGGAAAATGACTATGTTTCCCAAACGATCAGTCATCGCCTGTATGATGCCAATGTTGCTACAAAAGTCGCGCAATTCATTTTACTGGGTATCGGCGGTGCCAAACTGGTGGATGAATTAGAGTTCAACCCCGAACGGTATCATTTAAATGAAGCACATGGTATCAGTGCTGCTTTTTATCTCTATCAGAAATTCAATAAAGATGTAAATGAGGTAAAAAAGCGCCTGGTCTTTACCACCCATACACCGGAAGAAGCTGGTAATGAGAAGCATGATATTTTTCTTTGTGAAAAGATGAGCTATTTCTGTGGATTAACCCTGCAGGAAGCACGGGCACTCACCGGCACGGAAGACGATCTCTTTAATCATTCTCTTGCTGCATTGCGTCTGGCGCATATGGCCAATGCTGTTTCTCGTTTACACGGACAGGTTTCAAATGCACTCTGGAGCAAGTACGCGGGTATTTGTCCGATTATATATATTACCAATGCGCAAAACTGGAGGTATTGGTCAGACAAACAAATGTATAAGAATCTGGATACTACTGAGGATTTCTGGCTGGATGACCGGAAGACTTATCTAAAGAAAAGATCCTTTGAGCTGGTGGCAGATCAAACGGGCCGGTTATTTGATCCAAAAGTGTTTACGATTGTGTGGGCACGCCGTTTTGCAGGATATAAAAGAGCAGATCTGATTACGCGGGATAAAAAGCGATTCAACAACCTGCTGAATAACCCGAAATATCCGGTACAACTCATCTGGGCAGGAAAGCCTTATCCCATGGATTACCCGGCGATCAATGATTTCAATTATCTGGTGCAGTTGAGTAAGGAACATCCGCAGATGGCGGTTATGACCGGATATGAACTCGGCTTGTCCAAACGGCTCAAACAAGCATCAGATTTGTGGTTAAATAATCCCCGTGTTCCCAGAGAAGCATCCGGAACCAGTGGAATGACAGCTGCCATGAATGGGGCTGTTAACTTTTCTACCGACGATGGCTGGATACCGGAATTCATCAATCATGGCAACAATGGGTTTGTTATACCCAAGGCAGACTACGCAAATATGTCCGTGCCCGAACAGGATGAATATGATCTAAATCAATTGTATGAGATCCTGCAAAACCAGATCCTTCCGCTGTATTATGAGCAAAGAGATACCTGGCGTCAGATTGTCAAGAATGGTATGCGGGATGTTCGCTTCCAATTC
>JAYVXJ010000219.1:0-7272 GCA_043785285.1 Chitinophagaceae bacterium | reverse complement strand
CAGGCTCGGGGCTTATCGGAGAAATGCCGGAACCGCTAAGCGAAAAACAGTTTCTGGACCAGATCCGGCAACAATTCCGGATTCCCGTGATCCGGCATAGTTCACTGACCGGAAGGCCAGTCCGCCGGGTAGCTCTCTGTGGAGGAGCAGGTAGCTTTCTGATTACCAATGCCTTATCGGCTGAGGCTGACTTTTTTATTACCGCAGATATCAGGTATCATGAATTTTTCGAGGCACAAGGGCAATTGGTTATTGCAGATATCGGACATTTTGAAAGCGAGCAATTCAGCATTGATCTTCTCTATAATGCAATCCTCAATAAATTCCCTAACTTTGCCGTCCTTAAAGCGGGAACTGCAACAAATCCCGTCCATTATTATTTATAAACTATGCCCAACGTCAAAGAATTTTCTGTTGAAGAAAAATTAGCTTCACTAATTGCCCTCCAAAAGATAGAATCAAAATTAGACGAATACAAAGTACTGAAAGGGGAACTTCCTATGGAAGTGAGCGACCTGGAAGATGAGATCCAGGGATTGAATGCCAGGCAGACCCGCGTTGAAGAAGAGATCAACGGGATCCAGGAATTCATCAGCCAGAAAAAACAATTGATGAAGGATGCGGATGAGCTGATCAAGAAGTATGAAAAGCAAAGTGAGAACGTTAAGAACAGCCGCGAGTTTGAAGCCATCAACAAAGAAATTGAAATGCAACAGCTTGAAGTAAAGCTGTCTGAAAAACACATCAGGGACGCCAATGAGGAAGTGGCGGAAAAAGTGATTCTCCTGGATAAGGCCAAGAAAGCCATTGGCAGCAAGGAAACGGTTTTAAAGAATAAGAAAGAAGAGCTCGATAAAATCATTGCGGCTACCGAAAAAGAAGAACGTCATTTTGCCAGGCTGTCTGCTGAAGCAAGAGAAAAAATAGAACCCCGTTTACTGCATTCATACGACCGCATCCGCACCAACTACCGGAACGGACTTGCCGTAGTGCCGGTTGTCAGAGATGCCTGTGGGGGTTGTTTCAACGCCATTCCCCCCCAACGTCAAAGCGAAATCCGCCAGCGTAAAAAAATCATCGTTTGTGAAAACTGCGGCCGGATTTTGGTTGACAACGATCTCAACGATGTAGTAGAAGTGAAATAACCTTTTGCCGGATGCATGACTCGATTAACTTGCGGTCATGTTTCTCAGCAGCTATTTTTCTGTTCCGGTCATTTGGCTTTCGCTGCTGATGGCATGCCTGCCATCCCAACGTGCATGCGCACAATACCACTACGATTTTAATCCGTCCTGCCAAAAGGCATATGAAGAGATCGTCCGGCTGAAACTGGCTTCAGGAAAAGAATTGATCGTCGCGGAAAAAAAAGTGCATCCAAATAATCTCATCCCTTACTTTCTCGAAAACTATATTGATTTTTTCACCCTTTTTTTTAATGAAGATCCGGAGGAATATAAGCGTAGAAAACCCGGACAGGAACTGCGGCTAAACCTCATGAAAAGGGGGGATGCCAAATCTCCTTTTGCTTTATTTACCCGTTCCGTTATTTATTTTCAATGGGCTGCCATAGATATTAAGTTTGGTAATCGCTGGGATGCAGCCTGGGCTTTCCGGAGGTCTTTTCTTTTGGGGAAAGACAACCTGCAGCGATTTGCCGGTTTCCAGCCTTCCGGGATGCTCCAGGGTGCAATGCAGGTGGCTGCGGGAACCATTCCTCCCGGTTATCAGTGGCTGGGTAGTTTGCTGGGAATCCGGGGAACCATCGCTGATGGAATGCATACCCTGGAGGCTGTGCTGACCAGTTCTGATCCCTTTGCGAAACTATTTCATGACGAAGCCATTTTTTATTATCTCTATCTGAAATTTTATATTCAAAATCAACGGAAAGAAGTTTTTCAATATATCTATAAACAGCCATTAGATACGCGCAACAACCACCTGTTTACCTATCTCGCGGCTAATCTTTCCCTGAACAATCAGCAGGCTGCTTCCACAGAACAGATTATCCGGGAAATGAACGAGGAGCCGGGTTACCTGGATATGCCGGTTTGGGATCTTGAAATGGGTTATGCCAAGGCTGGTCACCTCGATCCGGAAGCCGCTATTTATCTGGAACGTTTTCTCAGCCGGTTCAAAGGGGAATTCTATGTAAAAGAAGTATTGCAGAAATTAAGCTGGATCTATTATTTACAGGGAAAGAAGGAAAAAGCTGGGGATGCCCGGTCGCGGCTTTTACACATGGGCAATACTGATACGGAAGCAGACAAACAGGCTATGAAAGATGCCCAATCCGGCAGGTGGCCGAATGAACTGTTGTTGAAAGCCCGCCTGCTCGATGATGGCGGCTATTTTCAGGAGGCACTGCAGTTGCTCAATGGGAAATCTTCTTCTTCTTTTACCGATGCTGCCGATCAACTGGAATTTGCCTACCGTTTAGGCAGATTGTATGATGCACTGAACCGGAAAGAGGAAGCCATAGATGCTTATCTGACTACCATCAAATTGGGAGAAAACCGGAAAGCATATTATGCAGCTCGTGCGGCATTGCAAACAGGGTATATTTATGAAGCGAGAGGGGATAAAAAAACGGCCATTCCTTTTTTTCAGAAAGTGCTTGACCTGAAAGGGCATGATTATAAAAATGCGCTGGATCAAAAAGCAAAAGCAGCGATTGAACGATGCGGGAATGGATGAAAATATTCCCTATATTTAATTGAATACTGAAAAGATTTTTTATGCTGCGGCATCTTCATATACAAAATTATGCGATCATGGAAGAGATCTCGATGGATCTTACTTCCGGTCTACAGGTAATTACCGGGGAAACGGGTGCGGGAAAATCCATTATAGCCGGCGCGCTGTCACTCGTTCTTGGAGAACGTGCCGATACCACCGTGTTGATGCACCGCGATAAAAAATGCGTAGTGGAAGCCAGCTTTGAAGTGGATGGTAAAAAAGAAATTGAACAGTTCCTTACAGAGAATGGACTTGATACGGAGGAGGAACTGATCCTGCGCCGCGAGATCAGCGCCATCGGAAAATCACGGGCTTTTGTGAATGATACGCCAGTAAACCTGGATCAACTCCGCAGACTGAGTATCCTGTTGGCGGACCTGCATCAGCAATTCGACATGCTGTTGCTAGGGGAATCGGGTTTTCAGATGTCGGTATTGGATGCCCTGGCAGGTCATGCCACTTTGCTCAGGGAATACCAGCAGACTTTTCAGCAATTGCGGGCACTCCAAAAAGAGCTGGAGTCCTTAAAAGCAAGGCAGTCTCTGGCCGATAAAGAAAATGATTACCATAAATTTTTGTATGCTGAACTACAGGAAGCCGGTCTGCAGGAAAATGAATTGGAAAAGGCAGAATCGGATTTAAAAGGGCTGGGGCATTCGGAAGCCATAAAGTCTGTGCTCGCAAATATTCATTTCGGAATGCAGTTGTCGGAGCAACCATTGGTCCAACAGATAAGGGTGTTCAACCAGCAGTTGGAACCCTATGCTGCTTATCATCCGAAATTCCCGGAAATGCTTAAGCGACTCCTGTCCCTGCACATCGAGGCACAGGATATTGCAGGAGAAATCGAATCTGTCAATGAAGCGATTCAGTACGATCCGGAGCAAATTGAAAAACTCAATGAACGTATTCACACGGGGTACAAACTTTTTAAAAAGCATAACGTTCATTCTACGGCGGAACTGATCCAATTGCAGCAGGATTTGGAAAACAAACTTCAGGAAGTATTGAATATTGCAGAAGAAATTCATACAAAAGAAAAACAGGTGGAAGTACAGGTGAAACTGGCCGGAGAACGCGCTTCCCGATTGTCTGCCGGCCGGAAAGCGCAGGTTGCCGGACTGGAAGAAAAAGTAAATGGGCTGTTGAAAAAAGTAGGTATGCCGAATGCGCGTATCCGGGTGAAGTTATCGGAAACATTAATGAATGCTTTCGGACAGGATGATGTGGAATTTTTATTCGATGCTAATAAAAGCAACCGGTTCGAATCCCTGAAAAAAGTGGCTTCGGGCGGCGAGTTAAGCAGGCTTATGTTATGTATAAAATCACTGGTAGCCCAGTCCATGGATATGCCCACTTTATTATTTGATGAAATAGATTCCGGCATTTCCGGCGAAGCAGCCAGGCAGGTAGGCATCATCCTCAGGGATCTTTCCAAAAAGCGGCAGGTAATCTGCATTACCCACCAGCCCCAGATTGCAGGAAAAGGAGATGCCCATTTTTATGTGCATAAGGAAGTCCGGGATGAAAAAATGCATACCCGGATTCAGCTGCTGGATACCGAAGCGCGAATCCTGGTGATTGCTAAAATGCTTTCCGGAGAAAAGCCCACAGCTGCAGCGATGGAAAATGCCAGAGAGTTAGTGAATTAGAATTTTTGGATTAAAGTCAGATACGTGGATCTGTGATCATTCCCCCTTGCTCACACTACCGGCGCCGGAAACATGCTGGTTCACATTAGAAGCGTTTCCTTTATAACGAACATTTCCCACCCCGCTTACCTCTGCTTCCAGTTTCACGCTGGAATATACTTCGGCACTCCCTGCGCCAGAAATATCCACTTTGGTATTTTCTGAAAGCAGGTCGTAGCAATAAGCATGACCCGCACCACTCAGTTCAATATCCAGATCCCTGGTTTGCCCTTTCAGCTTCACCGATCCGCTTCCCGAAATTTTCGCCGTTATTTCCGGTGCATCCACGTCCATTTCGATATCACCGGCACCACTGGCTTCCAATTGCAGATTTTCCGGATTGGAAATTTTATTTTGCCCCCTGATATCGCTTGCACCGGACACTTCGATACTGCTGTAAACGGGCGCCGTTATATAAACGATCAGGTCACCGGAAGGATTGATATTATAACCTGGCTTGGTTCTTATCTCAATCCGGTCTCCCTCCTGTTTAACTTCAATATATGGCAGGATGTTTTCGTCTCCTTCCAGCCTAACGGGTTTAAGCTCGCCCTGGGAAACCACCAGTTTGATGGCGCCGCTGGCCTCCACGTTTTTGAATGGAGAAACGGTTCTCTCCTCTGTTTTAATTACCCCGTTTCCGCGGATCCGTTTACCCATAAAGCGACCACAGGATATCAGTGTGAAAATAGCTGTAGTAAGGAGCAGTATTTTTTTCATGTTCGTGTTTTGATCTGCAAAAGTTCGGATTTTATCCGGGTTATAAAAATCATTTAAAAGCTTGGACGCCAGGATCCTGATAAAGGGTACACGGATTCTGAAATAACGAAATCCCGGGGATGGGGATGGGCAAACGCCAAAACCTTTCTTTATCTTCGCAACTCCATGACTGAAAAGATTCTAATCCTCGATTTCGGTTCCCAGTATACCCAGTTGATAGCCCGCTCTGTTCGCGAAGCTAATGTGTATTGCGAGATTATTCCGTATTATCAAAAGATCAATCCGGATCCTTCCATAAAGGGAGTCATTCTCTCCGGTTCCCCTTTTTCAGTAAATGATAAGGAGGCGCCTATAGTGAATGTAAAGGCTTTGCATGAATCCTTACCCATGCTGGGTATTTGCTATGGTGCACAACTGACCGCAAGGGAATTTGGTGGCAAAGTAGCCAGCAGCAATAAGCGGGAATACGGAAGGGCACTGCTGAGCAAAGTAAAAGAAGATGTGCTGCTAAAGGATGTGAGTAATCTGAGTCAGGTGTGGATGAGTCATGCGGATACCATTCTGGAACTGCCCGCAGGTTTTGATGTGCTGGCTACAACGGAATCCATCCCTTATGCAGCATTTAAAAATAGCGGAGAAGGTTTTTCTTTGTACTGTCTCCAGTTTCATCCGGAAGTGTATCATACCATTGAAGGCAAAAAGATCATCCGGAACTTTTTGGTAGAAGTGTGTGGTTGTAAGCAGGACTGGACGCCCGCCCATTTTATTAACGACACTGTTGAAAAACTGAAAAATCAGATCGGGAAAAAGAAAGTGATTATGGCGCTGAGCGGCGGCGTGGATTCAACAGTCGCGGCCACCCTGATTCATAAGGCCATTGGAAAGCGGTTGTCCGGGATTTTTGTAGATAACGGAGTACTTCGTAAAAATGAATTCCAGGAAGTGCTGGATACATATAAACGCATTGGTCTGAACGTGCAGGGCATTGATGCAAAAAAAATATTTTATAAAAAACTGAAAGGCAAAACGGATCCGGAAGATAAACGCAAGACGATTGGAAAACTATTCATTAAAATATTTCTGAAGGAAGCCGAAAAGCTCGAGGGCATTGATTTGCTGGGGCAGGGAACCATCTATCCCGACGTGATTGAAAGTGTTTCTGTACACGGCCCTTCCATGACGATTAAATCCCATCACAATGTAGGCGGACTTCCCAAAAAGATGAAACTCGGTCTGGTGGAACCCCTCCGCTTTTTATTTAAGGATGAAGTACGGAAAGTAGGAAAAGAGCTGGGCATTCCGGAGGATTTGTTACAGCGGCATCCATTTCCGGGACCTGGTTTGGCAATCCGTATTCTCGGCGAAGTGAATCCGGAGAAAGTAAAATTATTACAGCAGGCGGATCATCTTTATACCCAGGCTTTAAAAGACCATAAACTATATGGCAGCGTTTGGCAGGCTGGTGCCATTTTGCTGCCGGTAAAAAGTGTTGGCGTAATGGGGGATGAACGTACGTATGAATTTACCCTGGCATTGAGGGCTGTAACGTCGGTAGATGGTATGACGGCGGATTGGGCGCACCTTCCATATGATTTTCTTGCACAGGTTTCAAACGATATTATCAATCAGGTAAAGGGAATCAACCGGGTCGTGTATGATATCAGTAGTAAACCACCATCAACCATTGAATGGGAATAAATTCCGGAAGCATGAAATATGCCGGCTCTTTGCTATTTAGTTTATTGTTTCTGCTTGCAGGGCATTCAACATCTTTTGCGCAAAAAGATACTTCTGGCAAATATCATATTGCCGTTTTTCTTCCGCTATACCTGGATTCCGCTTTCGATGCTACCGGCAATTATCGCTTTGATCAGAATTTCCCAAAGTATATCAGTCCGGGTCTGGAATTTTATGAAGGATTGGAACTGGCGATGGATTCTCTGGAGAAAACAGGCAGTGAACTGGATATTGCCGTTTACGATACTCGGGCCACCTCTAAAACACTTCAACATGTATTGGATGAACCGGTTTTTGACTCCACTGAGTTGATTATAGGATATGTTAACCTTACCGAACTCAGGTTACTTTCCCGCGAGGCGCGGGTAAAAGACATTCCCTTTATCAA
>JAYVXJ010000218.1:0-2168 GCA_043785285.1 Chitinophagaceae bacterium | reverse complement strand
CGGTTGATGCGCGTCCTGAAAAAGTTACTATTGACCCCAGAACTGTTCTTCTGGCGCAGTGGGATCTTGTTGAGGAGAAATAGCTTGTATCGGGAACCCTTTTTTATTTTCTGGATGAACGAATGATTAAAGAAAAACCAGATTTTTATAGAGCATTCCGATCAACGATTCTCATGTGATGGTTAAGTTCACATCCACAGGGATTTGTTTCTACTTATCCCTCTTTTAATTTTTGTGAAGCTATGCTGTAAGAATTATTTTAATATCCGGGATGTTATACACTGCAAAATAAGTAACCAGACAAAATATTATATGAATGTTCCAGTGATCTGTATATTGATGTCTTTTCTTGGATTTTCGAACGAAGCTTTTTCCCAACAGCCTTTGAAGGTATTTATTCTGGCGGGGCAGTCCAATATGGAAGGGCAGGGAGAAATATATTCCAATGCTGGCGTTCGTGCTAAAGGGTCACTGGAGTATGAAGTGAAAAATGACAATACAGGTATATATCGTCATATTGTTGATGCTGATGGGAATTGGGTGGTGCGAAAAGATGTTTGGATAAGATATGACCGGGGAGAGGATGGATTGAAAAAAGGAGATTTGACCATAGGCTATGGAAGTTCAGATAAATCGATTGGTCCTGAATTTCAATTTGGGTATTTGCTGGGAGATTATTACAGCAATCAGGTTTTAATTATCAAAACGGCGTGGGGAGGTAAAAGCCTGGGTGTTGATTTTCGCCCTCCCGGTTCAGGTGGAACCGTAGGTATTTTCTACAAAAAAATAATTGAAGAAGTTCATACGGCGTTAAATAATCTGGCAGCTGAATTTCCCGGTTATAAGGATCAGGGATATGAGATTGCAGGCTTTGTATGGAATCAGGGTTGGAACGATGGCGGCAATGCTTTTTTGTATAAAGAATATGAAGTGAATATGGTAAATTTTATTAAAGATATCCGTCGTGATCTTGGCTCCCCGTCCCTGCCATTCGTCATTGCCAATTGCGGTCACGGAGGGCTTCGTCCCACAAAAGATAAATGGATGAACAATATCCAAAATTATATTGTTCCAGCCCAGTCTGCAGCGGCCGCCCGTCCTGAATTTTCAGGAAATGTGGCGTTGGTGGATACCAGGCCTTTCTGGAAAGATAGTTTGGAATCCCCTTCTACTCAGGTGCACCATTACAACAGGAATGCCGGAACTTTCTTCCTGATGGGAAATGCGATGGGCCAGGCAATGATCAGTTTATTAAAAGGCTCAGCAAATAAAACGGCTTCAACAAGGATCGCACATGCGCATGAAGGTAATGAATGGGACATGGGAGGGCAAATTAATGGCAGTGGCCTGATGGGGTATATTTCATCCAAGACTTCCCGTCCTCCTGCAGGTTACGGTGCCGGCATGGGGTTTTATTCAGCTGTTTTTCCGATCCTTCCTGATCCGATCAATGATTTCCAAATCGGCCTTGCTTCCACCTGGATCATGCCGGATAATGCAGAAAATACTGATTCACCCATGTGCCCCATTGGTTCTTATGCCCGGGATAACTGGGGAGATGGGCGAGGGCCGACATTTAAGGATGTCTTTCAGACAATTGAAGGCGGCCTTGGCATTTGGGGCAGCACACAATTCCGTGCCGGCTATAAATCACCGAAATTCCAGATTGTTGGAGTACCCGACTGTTATACCGGTAATTATCTCATTTCACCAGGATGGTCAAATACTACGGAAGCTGCCGCCGATAATAAAATGGGAATTGCGCAGCTTAGCAACCGCATACTGATTCCCCCGGACGGTCTCACGTTCCGGGATAATCCCCAAGGTGAATTATTTGGTTACTCCTGGATGTCTTTGCCGCTTGCTGATGCCAAACCAGGGCCGCCTCCAACCGGCAGCCACCATTGGACCCTGTTCCTGGCTTTATCGAATTTCAAAGGGCCTGTTGCATTTATTATTCCGGAATCCTGGAGTAAGATATCTGCCGGTTATGCTTTTGATTATGGCCGCGGACTTGATAACCGGGAAGGCCGTTCGGGTGGCGGCGCACAGGAGATTAATACAGTCCCGTATTTTGAGTTTAAAAATGAAAAGGGTACTGTATATTCCAAGACACCTGAATTTATATATCCTGTGGATGATCAGGGTCGGACCATCCTTATGCAGGA
>JAYVXJ010000217.1:0-7291 GCA_043785285.1 Chitinophagaceae bacterium | reverse complement strand
AGAAATTGCGTATGGGATGGTATCTTAAACTACAAATTTCTCTTTTTTACTAACTGTAACTTTATAAAATGCACGATAGCCAACTGGGGTGACAGAATATGCGTTGGCTATCATCCGGCTGAGTGAAGCTTGTTTTTCATTCATGCTGTCTGTTCTGATAAAGTAGAATGAATCTAATGCCAGTGTGCAATCTTTCTGATTCAGAAGATATGAAAAGTTCGGCTTCAGGTCGGAAAGCGCTATTTTGTTTTCCTTTGATTGGCAGCCCTCCCCAATGATCGAAAGACCGAAGGCTGACAACAAAATGAGTTTCATGTCGAATTTTATTTTGGATATGAAAGGCGCTGGCTGCTTCACAAATTCTTTCCGGTTAATTTGTCTACCGATTCCCGGTATGTTTCTCCAATGGGAAGTTCGAGGTCTTTGATGAATATACTATTCTTACGTATCGCCGTAATATTTTCTATGGATAAAAGGTACGATTTATGAACCCTTATAAATTGATCAGCGGGCAATTCCGATGCAATGGATTTCAGGCTTCCGCGAACAATCAATGGATTTTTTGAAGAATTTAAACGAATTTTAAGGTAGTCTCTCAGGCCCTCTATCATGATGATATCGTTGAATTTCAACTTTACCTGGCTATAGTCGACAGTTATGAAAATAAAATCATTGCGCATTATATTTTTGGACTGTGCCTTCAACATCTTTAATTCATAAAATTCTTTTGCCCGGTTACAGGCTTTCATGAATCTTTCGATTGAAACGGGCTTCACAAGATAATCTACGACATTCAGATCATAACTTTCGAGTGCATGTTGCTTATAGGCCGTAATAAAGATGACCAGGGGTTTGTTTTCCAGGCTGCTTATAAACTGGAGTCCGGACATTCCGGGCATTTGAATATCTATAAAAATCAAGTCAATCGGTTGTTCTCCTAAAACCCGGACAGCTTCGAAAGCATCGGCACAGGATGCAACCAATTTCAGGTAAGAAAGCTTGCTGATATTATCCTGTAATAATTTTAACGCCAGCGGCTCGTCGTCTATGGCAAGACAATTCATCATTTTCCAAGTATTATTTGTAAAGAAACATGAAACCAGTCCTCCGATTGGCTGATCTTTAGTGAATGTTTGTTCTCATATAGCAGAGCCAGCCGCCGTTTTACATTCACCAGGCCAATCCCTGAAATTTTGTCATTCGATTTATCAGATTGAATATATTTGTTTTTTACCTGGAAATCGAGCAGGTTATTTTCTACTTTTAAGGAAATATGAATTTCGGGATTTTTCAGTAATCCATTTCCGTGTTTAAAAGCATTTTCAATAAACGGGACAAGTAACATGGGTTCGATGGCCTCCCATTCGTCTTTTAATTCAAAATGCACCTGCATATTCAATTTTGAACTGAACCGCATTTGCTGGAGATCGATATAACTCTGAAGGTATTCAACCTCATTTTTAAGCAGGACTTTTTCTTCATCCGTTTCATACAACATATACTGCAATAGGGAGGATAATTTGATCACTGTGGGCTCCAGTTCTTCGCTTTTTAACCTGACCATGGCAACAATATTGTTTAGCACGTTGAAAAGAAAATGAGGATTGATCTGAGATCTCAGAAAAGACAATTCAGATTTTAAATTTTCTTTTTGTGTTTCACTTATAACGGCATCTGACCTTATTTTGTCCCGTAAAATCTTGTAGGTGGTGCTTAAAGCAATGGTAAACAGAAAGGGGATCAGGTTGTGTACGGAGGACCGCAGAAAATTAAAACCATGGCCCGGAACGAAGACCAGGAATAAAGAACCATGCAAAAGCATAATGATGCAGAACAGAACAAGAAGAGAACTACCAAAGAGGAAATACCTTCTTAAATAAATGAGTGAAGGGATGAGAACGATGGCGTTCAGATAAAACAATCCCATCCAGAATATGATGGTTGCGGTATTCAGATTTCTGAAAGCGATATCAACCGAATCTCTGGATTTTTGACTCTCACTGCTGAAGATAAAAGGCAGTAAGAGTATGAATGCCCAAATCAACACGTGAATGATGACCGTGGTTATTTTTAGGGGATTTTTTTTAGTGATGTTCATTCAATAGTCTTTGGCGGGCTGTTCAGCGAGGGGCCCTGATAAATTAGAGAAACAACAAAATGATGGAAGCTACCATGCCTGCAATGGTCAAGTACACTCCTCTGCTGAATAGTTTTGTTCCGGGTTTAAACATCCAAAATGCGGATATGGACATAAAGAGTAACAATATACCGAAGATTGTTGTAAAGTAATGAGCCACGCCCCGGCTCGAAGTCTTATGTAATTCTGTAAATGGGATGATAAAACCATACCATTCTTTTGTTGAGTAATTGGATACACCGGTTGCAGTATTATAAGTGCCATTCTTAAAGTATACAATGTTGCCTTCGGTTTTTTCTATAGTCAAATCCCTTAAACGCAATGCATCTTTCAGTTGGGATAGCTGTAGGTTCGGAGAAAGGGTCTTTACATTGGCGACCTCATGCTTCAGGAAATCGGTGTCCCGGTAGATTTGAATTATCCCACTCAAACTATAAATAATGACTAATCCAACAATCAGGAATCCGATGTTGTTATGAAGAAAGCGCATGTAGTAACGCAGATTTCTGGCTGGCTTATTTTCGCGATTTTGCTTTTGGATCATTTTACTCAGGTTTATAATTTATGGCACAAACTTATCATGAATAATAAGCTAAATCGGGCAAATGATGCCAATCCTGAATATTTTGCTGCGAACCCGGAGATTTTCTGGAAAGCGAAATGAGAAGATAATCACGCTCAAGGTTATCATACTCAACATTATCAGGATTTGCAGCTGTTTTCCCGGACTTAGTCGCATTTGGCTGGGATCATAGAAAATACTATTCTACTTTTGATCCGTAATATTTATTTAAACTAAAAAATAATAATAATGAAAAAGAAAATTATAATGCTGGTGGCGGCTTTTGTTTTCATCGCCAACATGCTCTTTGCAAATACAGGTAGGAATTTGATTCCCGAATCTGTTGTATCCGCATTCAGCAGAAGCTTTTCAGATGCAAAAGAAATTCACTGGGAAGGTTTGGGAAACTATTATAAGGCGACGTTCAGGCAGAATGGCCATACCCTGTATGTTTACTATTCAGATAACGCTGAATTCATGGGGATAGCTGAAAATGTCCTTTCAGACAAAATCCCGGATTTGCTGCAGACTGCCATAAAAAATAAATATCCCGGCTATTGGATTACCGATCTTGCCAAATTTGATGTAGCCGATAAAACCGGATTTCTTGTTACCATTGAAAACGCAGAAGAAAAAATTGTCCTGAAGGCAAATGAAAATCAACATTGGCAGGTTTATTCTAAAGAAACGAAGGCATGAAGGGGCGACTTTATTTATTACAATTATTCATTAGCGTTTTTGATGTTGAATAAAGAAGTTCTTTGAAAATATTGTCTGTATTGGGTTTCAGTAGAATTTAAGCCTACAACGATTTGAATTTGTTCAGAATTTAAATTAATATAACATATTGATAATCAATACGTATGAAGCAAGGTGCTTATTTGTTCTCCCAAGTGATATCTCTTATTTCGCCAACAAGTTTTAAAACTTGCGTCAAACGATATAACGGTGATTAGAAGGTTTTGGGGGCTAGCCGGCTCAAGTTTACTCCGGATGGTAAGCGGGTATTGATTACGAGCCTGAGAACCGGCGATCTTTTTATTTATGATGCGGGATTGCGACAGGAATTGAAACACCTGAATATCGGACACGGCGCGGCAGACATTCTGATCGACACAGATGGATCACGCGCATTTATCGGCTGTACCGCCGACAATTATGTGGCTATTATAAACCTCAGCAAACTGGAATTAAGCGGTCACATTGATTTGGGAGGCCCTGATGGTCTGGCCTGGGCAGTACGACCATAGTTCATACCGCAGATATGATAAACGCCTTACTCATCCTGAATCTCTTGTATTTTATGACCCTGCAAAATTCCTGCAAAAATCAGGAGACGTTTGTTCAGATAAAAACGGTTACTGCCATCACGGAAGTCTTCTGCGATGGGCAGAAAGTGGTAGCGGTTGCTATTGAATATGATGTAGCCATCAAAAATGCAAGCCTTTCAGCGGAAGACTTTTCGGTTGAAGGAAGAACGATCACAAAAATATATGCCAATCGTTCAGCTGAAAAATCCGACACAGGAAAGGATGGTAAATTTGTTATCATCGAGCTTTCTCCAAAAGATAAGAATGCATCGACTTTTATGCAGAGCGGACGGCAATTCATCACAAAGCCGGCTAAGATTTCAGTAAAGCAGTTCAGGAGAATTGAAAATGCAGATGGCAAAATCGATGAACCGTTTGCAGGTGCTGTTACGAATGACAGGCAAACCAATTGGGTGGTTGACGACTTTAAACAACTTAAATATTCGGATGCCAAAATGGGGAGAAAACTGAAATACAATTTGTTTGTCCCCGAAAATTATGACAAGAATAAGTTGTATCCTTTGGTGATGTTTATTCACGACGCGGGTGTTCTCAGCACAGACCGGTCAGTCAATGGGATGTATGTCATCAATAGACCATAATATAAAATATCCGAATCTTTTTGCTGCATCGTTACTGGCGAAACGTATAGTTCTTTGAGGATAGATAAATTTTTTAAACGTAATCATCTGTTCGGGAAAAACAATTTTGGTGATGGCTCCTTTTTTTCCAACTCGTCGTTAAGCACTTTGCCGGGATGGCCTGATATATCGGTGTAAATCACTTTGCCCCGTGAATTGGGTATTTTATAATAGTTATCTTCATTTTCTGCAGATAAGTTTATTGTTACTCAAAATTTAACAATAAGAAAGGGCGCAAGGACAATGGCTGAGGACCAGTTGAGCCAGGTGATTTATTTGCCTTTTGGAACATTTGGGCCTAAAAAGCCAGGATTCTTCCGGCCTTCCGTTATACCGGGAACTTTTCAGGTTTTAGTAATTGGACTATAGGGTATCGTAGTATGCCTCGTCGGAGTTAAACACTATCTTCCGGATATGGAAACCACCCGCTTGAAGATTCGACCGATTTCTCCGGGAGACCTGATGAATATCCATGCACTGCACCCTGCTCCTGGCGGTTTCCAAAAGAGCTGACGTGCGTGCTTTTACGACATCCCCGACAAAAGTGAATGACATTAAACGATTCGTAAGGAAGTAAGCGTATTAGCCACGGTAATGTGCTATGATAACTGACATCAATACATGCTACTATGGTAAAGGGGATAATTTTACGGATACTTTTCCCTATTTAACTGCTCAGCCCAATTCATGAATTCAAATCCGCGTTTGTCGCAATATTTTCCATTTTGGTCGCATTCTAAAAATAAGTCTGTTCATTAAACCTATTTTAGCCCGATGAATATTAAACAAATATAATTTATCATGAAAAAATTCTTTTATCCGGTAGCCGCGGTGATTCTGATCGCCGCTTCCTCTTTTACTGTGTTTATGTCGCAGGAATGGAAAATCGCTGATAGCTCTTTTGTAAAGTTCGATGGCGGTGATCCATCCGGGCAGTTTGGCGGGTTAAAGGGCACTGTAAAATTTGACTCCAATGATCTGGCGACATCAAAATTTGATGTTACTCTGGATGTGGTAACGATTAATACTGGTAACGGAATGAAAAATACCCATGCGAAAAGTGAAAAGTGGTTTGATGCCGAAAAATATCCAACGATCCAGTTTACTTCTTCCGCTATTACTAAAGCAGCTACAGGTTATGAAGTTAAAGGAACTCTCAGTATGCACGGAGTTCAAAAAGAAGTGGTCATTCCTTTTACATTCGAAGAAAATATCTTTAAAGGAAGTCTTACCGTAAACCGCTTGGATTATAATATCAATACAGCTGAACCGGCTCATGGCAGCGCCAGCTTCAAAGTGGATATTCAGGTACCGGTAACCCAATAAGCGATCATGTTGAAAAGAGTCTTTTGGCACGGTCTTCTTGCAGGTATTTTAGCCGCACTGGCAGCAGTAATTTATAGCCGGATCTATTTTTTTGCAACAGAAGCTGACTTTTCACCGGTATTAAACATAGCAAAGATTATAGGCCTTTGTGTTTTGATTGCAATGCTTGCGGCAGTTTTAAACTATAGTTTAGTCCGATTGCTAAAGAAAAGGGGGGAACTCGTTTTTAATTTCATGTTTTCTTTTATCTCGTTTGCCTGTGTAATGATTCCTATTTCTATTTCACTTCCATTGAGCGTTAAATTTCCTGAATTATTCCCGGGGCTTGCCGTGCCGATGGTATTTTTCCCGGCAGTTGCATGGTACACTGTTAATCCATTATTCGAAATGAATAATAAATAAAATTAAGTGTTGCTTATCTGCCATATTCGTTTGGGCTGTATGAACCTGAGCTTCGGAACCGGAAAGGCTGTTGATATAAATATTGGTATCAACGTCATCCGCAGTGCCGTGGAAAAAGGAATTACCTTTTTTGATACCGCCGAAGGCTATGGACCTTTCATCAAGCCAATGAAGGAGAAAGCAGAATGGTTGTGCGTTAGGCAGCTTCAACTTGTTTATGACGCTCCACAAACAGGTCATGGTATACCTGTATCCGCATCCAATATTCCGCAGGAATGCCGAGCAGGTTTTCCAGTTTTAAAGCAGCGGCGGCACCGACATGACGCTTGCCATGCAAAAGTTCGCTGAAATGACTCGACTTCATGCCGAGTTGTTCGGCAAAAACATTTTTCCTGATGTCCCTGGCTTCCAGCTCTTCCAATAATACTTCACCGGGATGTAGAGAAACATTCGTTTGAATTTCCTTCCCCCGCGAATTGAGTATTTTGTAATTATTCATATTATTACTGATAATGATTATTTAAATCGTATACCAAAATCACCTCACTAATATGTACCGCACCGGATCTGTCAACGGACAGAATCAGGCGGTAACCCTTGTCCACCCGGACTGAATAAAAACCTTTATAATCACCTTTTAGAGATTCGAAATTCAGTCCCTTGTGCTTACTTAACTCCCTGAAACTATCAAAAAATTGAAGTTTCAGGATGGTTTTCTTGAATTTGATGATTACCTCATTGCTATACCTGGGCTTACCAGGAACGGTCTTTCCTTCGAACAGTTTTTCCAGATAGCTATTTTTAAATTGAATGATCATTTAAAAGTTACCGGGTTTGTCATCATTTCCCAAAAATAGGTAATTTATTTGAAATTTCCCAAAAATAGTAATTAATGGATCCGCCGAAATTCTAG
>JAYVXJ010000216.1:0-7301 GCA_043785285.1 Chitinophagaceae bacterium | reverse complement strand
GAATGGTTCTGCTGATCCAATACGTATTCATGAAAGGCATGGCAAACATCTCTCCAAACGTAACCAGGATCACCGAAAGAACGGCCGTGGTGGGGTGCGAAGGCAACAGGTTGAAAATGATAAAAGAAAGGGCTGTAAGCAGAATACCCGTGGATATGAACAGCATGATCTTCTTTTTTGCCTCCAGCCGGAATACCACCACCATTTCCACCACCACGATAATGATCCCGTTTAAACCCATCAACATGCCGATATGGAATTCAGACAGATGCAACGTGTTTTTATAATATACCGGAAGGGTGGAGAACAATTGAAAAAAACAGGTACCATAGAGTATGGCTAAACCGATAAAAAAAAGGTATGGCTGATCATGGAATGCTGACCGCACAAGCGGGATAGCGGGTTTTGTTTTGTGATCGGGTTCCGGAACAGGTTTGGTTTTCAGCAAATAATAGAGGAGGATTGCGGCAAAAATATTCGTCATTCCGTCTATCCAGAATAATAAATGATAGTTGAAGGAAGCAATGATCCCCCCAAGAGTTCCCCCGATGGCCCAGCCCAGGTTGATGGCCAGGCGGTTCAGGGAAAAGGATCGCGTTCTGTTTTCTTCTTTGCTGTAATGTGCAATGGCGGTATTGTTGGCCGGACGAAAAGCTTCATTCACCAGGCTGAGGATAAAGGTGAAAAGGCAAATCAGGGGATAAATTTTCATCAAACCCAACGCAATAAAGAGAATACCGCCTCCGGAAAGCGTGATCAACTGAATATAGTGAAACCCCCATTTATCCGTTAGTTTACCACCCAGATATCCTCCGCAGATAGCGCCTGCCCCAAATAAACCAACCACAATGCCGGCATGGAACAGGGTAAAGCCCATTGCGGTGAGGTAGATGGTCATGAAAGGAAGCACCATGGTACCACTCCGGTTTACCAGCATCACAGCAGAAAGAAGCCAGGTGGATGATGATAATCCACGGTAAGCATTTTTGTATAAGGTTAGCGTCTTGCTGAAAGGCTTATTGATATTCATCCCGTAAAATGCGTTCGGGTATGAAAATCACCTGGGAACTTAAATATTATATAAATTGCCATTGCGCAAAATTAGGAAGCTTAAAAATGATTTATGAAAGGCATGCAAAAAATTTTTGTCGCCCTGTTTCTACTGATCTGCTTTTCCTGGATTTGTCGCCCTGGTTTACAGGCGCAGGATCAAAAATATGCAATGCATGGCTGGCAGTTAATGGATTACAGGCAGGACGGTATTTTTGGAGCCGGTGTAACCAAGGCCTATAAGGCAATATTAAAAGAAAAGAAAAGTCATACGGTGATTGTAGCGGTTATTGACGGTGGTGTAGATACGGCACACGAGGACCTGGTAGGCCATATTTGGACCAACCCGAAAGAAATACCAGGTAATGGAATAGACGATGACCACAACGGATATGTGGATGACGTGCACGGATGGAATTTTGTGGGAGGTAAGGATGGGAGAAATATTACAGAAGAAAGTTATGAATCGTACCGCGAATATTACCGGTTGAATCCAAGTCATTCCTTATCCCAGGATGTTGTGCATACAGAGGCTTCAGAACATGCGTACTGGGTGAAGGTGAAAAAAAGTTTTCTGAAAGATTCCATGATGCAGGCACAAACGGTATCCAAGGTAGGTCAGATGATTCCACAGATGCGGGCAACGGACAGTGTGCTGAAAATAGCGCTGCATAAGGATTCTGTTTATGCCCGGGATCTGGAAGAATTGGAGACTACGGATTCCGCCACAGAGCTTGCGAAAAGGAGTGGATTGCTATATTTCAAAAGGTATTGGATTGCTCCGGATATGGCCCTCGGAAAATTCATAAGGGAAGCCATGCGGTATCTGGTGGGCGCAAGGCTCGAACTAAAGAGTTTTTCTGATGATCCCAACGCCCTGCGCAAAGAAATAGTGGGGGATGATTTCAATAATATAAATGACCGGAACTATGGTAATAATAATATTGCTGCGGGAACATCTACGCATGGTACTCATGTAGCTGGCATTATTGCAGCATCCCGAAATAATGGAAAAGGGATTGACGGGGTTGCCGACCATGTGCTGATCATGCCTATACGGGCAGTTCCGGAAGGAGATGAACGGGACAAAGATGTGGCGTTGGCCATCCGGTATGCTGTGGATAACGGAGCGCTAATCATAAACATGAGTTTTGGTAAATATTTTTCACCCGGGAAAAAATGGGTGGATGATGCCGTAAGGTATGCAGAGGATCACGATGTATTGCTCGTACATAATGCAGGAAATGAAGAGGTGGATATCGATACCCTGGCAAATTTTCCAAATCCGGATTATGAAGGATTGAATGGAAGGTCGTCCACTTTCCTGACCGTTGCTGCTAATGGTGGTGGTCCGGATAGCCTGGTGGTTGCGCGGTTTTCCAACTATGGACAAAAAGAAGTAGATCTTTTTGCACCCGGAGTAAAAGTCTATTCAACTGTTCCTGGAAACCAGTATGAAACGTATAGCGGAACCAGTATGGCCTGCCCGGTAGTAGCGGGGATTGCAGCGCTCTTACTGGAGTATTATCCCAGGCTTAGTGCCCGGCAGGTAAAATACGTGCTTACGCACTCAGTACTGAAAATACCGGATTCCCTGGTAAAACTGTCGGCTACAGGCAAAAGGGTTGATTTTAGTACCCTGTCGGCCAGCGGGGGTATTGTAAATGCGTATAATGCCCTGAAACTGGCAGCTACCCTGAAGGGAGAAAGGGGGAAAACCCTCAGGATGAAGACAGTACATGCTAACAGGAATTGACGATATTGGACAAACAAACAATTTTTTGTATATTAATATCGTTAATTGTGCATCAACCTTTGAAACCCAAATCTGATCCCTATGCAACCCCACATCGACAATCAACAGGACCGTCTTGCCGAGATTTTCCGCCAGATGGACAACCAGGTTACCCAGGAAAGTAAAGTTGCTTACCTAAAAATTCAAAGCTGGCAGTTTGCCGTTCGTACACCGGAAATCGGGGCAACCTATCTGCGTGAAGCAGCTTCCATGATTACCCAATCCCTGCTTTCTTTTGTGCCAAACACTTTTGTGTTAAGCGAAGAAGGATATTATCTGAATCCGATCGAAAATTAGCAGATTTCTGAATTGGGCGATCAGGGAAAACGGATACATTCTTTCTGTTCCTTTTCTGAATAGGCCATATTGTATTGTTTCAATACATCATCCGGAACGCCGTTCCATTGGTTTGGAACATTGCCTATATATCCGACGTCTTTCACACCTATTTCAGAAGTATAAAATCCGGTAGCTACCAGGTTGCGGATCAGATTAAAGAAGGCGACTCCTTGTGCCATTCCCGGCTTGGCTTTTTTTGGCCATGCAATTTCATCTACCATTTCCATCTGCTGCTGTTGTGTACAATCCTTAAAAGACTTTCCATACCGGTTAAGGCATTGCACATCCAGCCAGCGTAGTCCGCCCCGCATTGGCGTTTGATGCTCGGGCATATCTTTTACAATGAACTCAATGAATTCAGGAACTTTTGCATCAGAGGCGCTTCCACTCACCTCATCTTTGGGTATGATGATGTCTCCCAGTATGGTGATCGTGGCCATCTCTTCTGCTGTAAAAAAAGTTTCTCCCAGTACCTTTTTCTCATACAGCTTTTCTTCGGCCATCCGGTTTATGGTGGTGCCCGGAGTGTCTTTTACAACCTCCTTGGTGGTAGCCGGTTTATTTTCACCGGATTTGCAGGCTTCTGCAATCACACTGGTGGAGATGCCGCCTATAATCAGGGTCTTTATTGATTTACGTCTGTCCATATCCGTTAGTTTAAATAGTATGCTTTTTCATTTGATCAACAATATATTCGGATGTTCTCATGGCCAGGGCGAGAATGGTCCAGGTAATATTCTTATCTGCCTGTGAAACAAACGGTCCGCCATCCACACAGAACAAATTCTTGCAGTCATGCGCCTGGCTGTATTTATTCAGCGGTGAACGTTTTGGATCGTTACCCATCCGCACAGTGCCTGCTTCATGGATGATATTTCCGGGAGCATGAAGTCCGTAATTATTATGCGGTCCGTCATCTCCTCCCCAGGTAGTTACTGCACCCATGGAATGCAATATTTCAGCGAAAGTTTCCTTCATGTGCTTGGCCTGTTTGATCTCATAATCCGTATAAGAAGTATTAAACCGAAGTACGGGGATACCAAATTTATCCACTACGGAAGGATCGATTTCGCAGTAGCTGTCTTCTCTGGCAATAGCTTCTCCGCGGCCGGCCATGCCCACATGGGCTCCATAGAAATAGCGGTAATCTTCCTTGAGGGAAGCGCCATATCCGCCAGCTTCTTTTTGCTTGCCTTTTATTTTGTATGTGCCGTTGAGGTTTTCAATTCCCCAGTTAAAACCATATAAGGGCTGGCCAAATCCGCCCCCATATTCGATATGATAACCTCTCGGGAAATCCAGTTTTTTATTATCCAGCCACCAGGGCGTATATACGTGCATACCGCCAACACCATCTTCGTTGTACCGTTTTCTGTCGAATAATTCCGGAATGATGCCGCCCATATCAGCACCGGTGGAATCATGTAGGTATTTCCCGACCACATTGCTGTTATTGGCCAATCCGTTGGGATGCCGGGGTGATTTTGAATTCATCAGAAGCCGTGCACTTTCGCAGGCGCTGGCTGCCAGGATTATAGTACGTCCACTGACCTGATATTCCTGCATGTCTTCTTTGTTCACATAAGAAACCCCCGTAGCCAAACCGTCTTTATCGGTGAGTACTTCGCGGGCCATGGCATTGGTGACCAGATCAACATTTCCTGTTTTCAATGCGGGGATCACCAGGCAGGAAGAGGCAGAAAAATCAGCGTAAACTTTACAGCTCCTGCCACACTGTGCGCAGAAGAAACAACTGCCACGGTCTTTGTTGATTTGTTTAGTTAGGATGGAGAGTCTTGAAGGGATTACCGGAATACCAATACTGGTGGCTGATTTTTTAATAAACAATTCGTGGAGACGGGGTTTTGGTGGCGGAATAAAAATGCCATCCGGATCATTGGGTAATCCTTCGTTCGTTCCAAATACGCCCAGTAATTGATCAATCTTATCGTAATACGGCTTAACATCATCGTAACCGATGGGCCAGTCATCTCCTAACCCATCAATACTTTTTCTTTTAAAATCCTTGGGACCGAAACGTAAAGAGATCCTGCCCCAGTGATTGGTGCGGCCGCCAAGCATTCTTGCCCGCCACCATTCCCATTTAGTATCTCCTTTATTCGTATATGGCTCACCGTCAATTTCCCATCCCCAGTAGCAACCATCGAAATCGCCAAACGGACGGAATTTGGTGCTGGCGCCGCGTCGCGGAGATTCCCATGGATTTTTTAACTGGTTGGAATCTGTTTTTGGGTCGAACATCGGTCCGGCTTCGATGAGGCAGATTTTTAGTCCGGCGTTCGCCAGAACATAAGCGGCCATTCCCCCACCGGCACCCGAACCTACAATTACTGCATCATATTTCTTTGTCTGCTTCTTAATTTGAAGATCTCCCATGGAATTATTTATAAGAATGAACCTGAAATGAAAGTTTAAATTTAATTGATAAATGATAAAACATAAATTTTATTGTTCAGGCGGCATACTTATTGTAAAAACCATATTGGTATGAAAAAGATATTCCCTTTTTCTCTGGCATGGTAAACCGGGCTACTGCCGGAAGAACTGTTGCTCCACCAAGAGTTCAACCCCTCCAATCTGTAAAACCCACTACTTTACCCGCCTATAACAGGAATGTTCCGACAGGCAATCAGGCTACTGGAAAATAGTTCCAGACCTGCAAACCCAACAACCAATCGTCAGCCTATAAGGCCGGTCCCAAATAACCATCCTGCCGTTCCTCAGCAAACTCCCGCCCGGTTGAAAGGAATCCCGGGTAAAGGTTGATGGATATCAGGTGCGAACTCACCTATAAAGTCCAACAACGGTCAACCGTCAACTATAAACGATATGCCATCAACCACGCAAAACATTAACTTGCATAAAAGGAACAAATGAAAGAATCCGTATACATAGTTTCTGCCATTAGAACACCCATTGGCAGCTTTGGCGGCCTGCTGAAAGATTTTTCAGCAACCCGGCTTGGCGCTCTTGCTATCAAAGGCGTATTGGAGAAAATTTCTTTGTCCGGCGAAACCGTGGATGATGTGCTTATGGGATCTGTATTGCAAGCTAACCTCGGGCAGGCTCCTGCACGACAAGCAGCGAAATACGCAGCACTTCCAGACTCGGTCAATTGCAGTACGATAAATAAGGTTTGTGCCAGTGGCATGAAAGCCATTTCCCTGGGAGCGCAAAGTATTTTATTGGGAGATGCGGAAGTGGTGGTTGCAGGAGGAATGGAAAGTATGAGTAATGTTCCTTTTTATGCGGAACAAATGCGGTGGGGAAATAAATATGGGAACAGTCTGTTTATTGATGGTCTCGCAAAAGACGGACTCACGGATGTATATGACGGGAAAGCCATGGGCAATGCCGCCGAACTTTGCGCTTCGGTCTGTGGCATCAGTCGCGAAGCCCAGGATGATTTTGCCATGCTGAGTTATCAGCGCGCACAGGAAGCCTGGAATCAGGGAAATTTCAAAGATGAAATAATTCCGGTGGACATTCAGAAAAGAGGGGAGACCATCCGGATAGAACGGGATGAAGAGCCATTCAATGTAAAATTCGATAAGATCCCGTTACTTAAACCGGCTTTTCAAAAGGAAGGAACGGTAACAGCTGCGAATGCCAGTTCCATGAACGATGGTGCAGCTGCACTGATTTTGATGAGTGAAAAAAAAGTAAAAGAGTTTGGATTAAAACCCATAGCGAAAATTCTTTCTTATGCGGATGCTGAACAGGCTCCGGAATGGTTTACCACTTCTCCTTCACTCGCCGTTCCAAAAGCAGTACAGAAGGCGGGATTAAAAATGGAGCAGATTGATTACTGGGAACTCAATGAAGCTTTTGCCGTGGTAGGTATTGAAAATACCAAACGTATGCATCTGGATCCGGCAAAAGTAAATATATATGGGGGTGCTGTTGCGATTGGCCATCCACTGGGATGCAGTGGTGCAAGAATAATCGTGACCCTGATCAATATATTAAATCAGCGAAAGGCACTTTATGGTGCTGCGGGAATCTGCAATGGAGGAGGTGGTGCAAGTGCCATGGTGATAGAAAGGCTTTCATAAGCCATAAAGAAACTGATCGTGGATATAGTCCACTACATCAA
>JAYVXJ010000215.1:0-2178 GCA_043785285.1 Chitinophagaceae bacterium | reverse complement strand
TGTCTTTTGTGGATTGGCCATTGACGGCAAACTCCAAAGCCTCCATCTCATTTTGAGGATGGGATTTATCACTCGCATCGTATGATCGAAAGATCCCTTTTCCATAGTCGCAAATACATAAGTCCAGGGAGTTGCCGCCCGGATAGAATTGACTAAAGATAAAACCCTCTTTTCCCTCTGAATGATCATTTAAAATAATGCACAGCACAAGCAAGACCGCCTAAAAAAAATGGATTGAGCATGCGTGCCCGAAGAAAAAAGGATGCCTCAGAAATAGGGGCAAGGATTAAAGAACTCCAATCCCACATTCTACAACCAAACAACAAAATAATCAGGCGGCCGCCACATACTAAATAAGAGCCAATCCCGTTCGTCGAACAAATACGCGATTTCATCGAGTTTGTGCCTGTTCTCTTTGCAAATGCTGATTCTTTTTTGTAGGTTTAAATTGTTCAATCAGTATCCATGAAAACAATTAGTACCCGATGAAAAAGCCACGCTGTCTATTCTTCATCCTGTCGCTATTAATCCTGTGCAGCACGGGAAGTTCCTGCAGTTTTGTAAATAAAGTATTCGGACCAAAATATGGTTGTCCTGCCAATGGAAGAAATGTGGGTGCGGAAAGAATATTGAGTGGAGAGAAAGTTCCAAAAGCGCCAAAATTCAAAGCTTAAAATTTAATTCAACTCCTGATTATTCAAATAAAATCTAATTCAATCCTAAACAATTCAACATTTGAAGCCATGAATATATCTCCCAATTACAAACCTCTAAATCCCCACACTATGAGCCTAACATTACGTACCGACTTCGGTTGTACCGAAGCAGTAATAGATGACGATTGCGGCCTCAAACGATTTTATGAAGTCGCCAATATTTTATCAGACGATCTGGACATCAATTTCAATCAGAAAACAGATGACTTCGATTCGCTGATGTGGGACTTTGCCTTTAAGGGTCATGTCCTTACCCTGCATTATAATATTTACACCGGGATCTCTATTTATCCAAGAAAGTTCCGCGAAGCACCACGCAAAGACAACGATGCCGTGGTAGAAGTTGCGCGGTTTCTGGAAGGAAAACTGCTGATTCATACGGCGAATAGGTTGGCGTCTTGATGTGCAAGACTCTGATTGGTTGACGGTTGACAGTTGACCGTTGACGGACTTTATTTAAGAATTCCGGAGAAATGAAAAAACACTCTTAAAACAACGATTACCTGCCCTCTTGGAGGGC
Source organism: Chitinophagaceae bacterium (assembly GCA_043785285.1). GTDB lineage: Bacteria > Bacteroidota > Bacteroidia > Chitinophagales > Chitinophagaceae > Puia. Next base: position 942 of record JAYVXJ010000215.1, on the reverse strand, counting down.
TTTTTTTTTGTGGGGATTAGGGGTTTATTTGTTGACGGCTTACGGATCTCCGGTGTGGATTTCGGGCATAAAGAGTCCGTCAACTGTCAACCGTCAACTGTCAACTGTCAACCGTCAACTGTCAACTGTCAACTGTCAACTGTACTAATAGCTTTTCTCTCCAATCGAATCCAGCATCATGCAGTAACTCACATAACGATCCAATGATAGCTTGCCCTCTTCGAGGGCTTTTTTTATGGCACAACCCGGCTCATTCACATGCAGACAATTATTAAACTGACAATCATTCAACCGGCTCCGCATTTCGGGGAAATAATGCGAAAGCTCCTGTTTGGGAATATCCACGAGTCCGAATTCACGGATACCGGGTGTATCTATGATGCGTGCATGCATGGCAGGCAGGTCGTACATTTCCGCAAATGTAGTGGTATGAATGCCTTTACCGCTCCAGCTGCTTACATCCTGGGTTTTCAGCCCCATGCCCGGCACCACAGCATTGATGAAAGAAGATTTTCCCACTCCGGAATGACCGCTTAGTAAGGTGGTTTTAGTACGCAGCAAATCGTCTACTTCTCCCATTCCCGTTTTATCCCGGATACTTATAAGCAGTACCTTATAGCCCACTGATTCATACATTTCCCGGCGTACTTCAAACAGCTCCATTTCTTTTTTCCCGTAGATATCCGCCTTATTGAAAATGATGATGGACGGAATATGAAATGCCTCGCCGGCTACCAGGAAACGGTCAATGAATCCCTGTGATGTTTTCGGTTCTTTCAGTGTGGCCATGAGCATCGACTGATCCAGGTTGGCTGCCAGAATATGATGCTGGTATTTATTTGCGGGCGATTGCCGGTTGATATAATTATTCCGTTTTACAATTTCGGTAATCATGGCCCCTTCTTCCTCACTATCTTCCAATTCCATGATCACGTTGTCGCC
>JAYVXJ010000214.1:0-2178 GCA_043785285.1 Chitinophagaceae bacterium | reverse complement strand
TTCCCTGCAGATCATCTATCAGCTGAACGTAGATCTCATTGTTGCTTCTGAAAACAGACAACCGGGGTTTTTCTGCGCTACCGGAAATCTTTTTCCGGATCCGGTATCTTATTTTCTGTCTCTTTAAAAGTGTTTCCATTGTCTCAATTTGAAAATTTGAAAATTTGAAAATTTGAAAATTAAGCTCCGGAAATATGGTAAGTACATTTTCAAGTTACCACATTTCCAAATTTTCAAATTATTTCCCCGCAGCCTTACCTGCTTTCTTCCGAACTATTTCACCTGTATACCGAATGCCTTTACCCTTATATGGTTCGGGTTTGCGGAGACCGCGGATCTTCGCAGCTACCTGACCGATCAGTTGTTTATCACTCCCTTCCAGAATGATTTTCGGGTTATCCCCTTTTTCCTGGGCGGTGGCTACTTTCAGTTCTTTAGGTACTTCAAAAATAATATTGTGCGAATAGCCGAGGGCAAGGTCCAGCAGGTTTCCCTGATTGGATGCTTTAAAACCCACACCTATCAGTTCCAGTTGTTTTTTGTATCCGTCCGAAACGCCTTTTACCATGTTCGACATCAGCGAGCGGTATAAACCATGCAGGGAGCGGTGACGAATCTGATCGGTAGGCCGTGACAGTTCCACCTGATCATCTTTCACTTCCACCTTAATATCCCGGTCTATCGCCTGTTTCAATTCACCCTTGGGTCCTTTGACAGTCACGATATTGTCGCTGCTCACATTCACGGTGATCCCTTTGGGAATGTGTACCGGTTTTTTCCCTATCCTGGACATATTAATTAGATAATTTGAAAATTTGAAAATTTGAAAATCCCCATCAGCACGTTCGATTAATACACATGACAAAGTACTTCTCCGCCCACGTTCTGGGCTTTGGCATCCTTATCTGTCATTACTCCTTTTGAAGTGGACACGATAGCGATCCCCAATCCATTCTTTACCCGTTTGAATTCAACCGGACTTGCATACTGACGAAGGCCCGGACGGCTTACCCTTTCCAGGCTCCGGATAGCCGGTTCCTTGGTTTGGGGATCGTACTTAAGGGCAATCTTAATCACACCCTGTTTGCTGTCATCTTCGAATTTGTATTTCAGAATATAGCCTTTATCGTACAATATTTCTGTCATACGCCTTTTCAGGTTCGAAGCCGGGATCTCCACGATCCGGTGATTCGCCATCTGCGCATTGCGGATTCTTGTCAGGAAATCTGCTATTGGATCTGTTACCATTTTATCACGATTAATTTGTTATCACCTTTTTTCGTTGATGGTTGTCGGTTGATGGACTTATGAATTCACCAACCCTACTATCAACAATCAACTATCAACTTTTCTTACCAGCTTGCTTTTCTTACTCCCGGGATTTTCCCCTGCAATGCCATATCACGGAACATCCCTCTGGAAACGCCGAAATACCGGATATAGCCGCGTGGACGGCCGGTAAGCTGACATCGGTTCTTCAAACGCACCGGAGATGCATTCTTTGGAAGGAGGTCAAGCCCTTTGTAATCGCCGGCAGCTTTTAATGCAGCACGCCTTTCAGCATATTTCGCAACCATTACTTCCCGTTTTCTTTGTCGGGCTTTGACTGATTCTTTGGCCATGAGCTTTTATTTATTGATTTGAACTCAGTTTATAATTCGTGTTCTCTTTCTTCTCTAAATTGGTACCCCTCCTAATTCCCACATTTCCTCTCACTCACCTTCTTTCTTCGCATTTTTAAACGGCATTCCCAGCTCCTTCAGCAATTCATAAGCTTCTTCATTGCTGTTGGCGGTAGTTACAAAAGTGATATCCATACCGGTAATCTTGTTCACTTTATCTATATCCACTTCCGGGAAGATGATCTGCTCGGTGATGCCCATAGTATAATTTCCACGGCCATCGAAAGATTTTTCGCTCACCCCTTTGAAGTCACGTACACGGGGAAGTGCAGCAGCAACCAGGCGATCCAGGAATTCATACATTTTTATTCCGCGCAGGGTTACTCGGGCCCCGATAGGCAAACCCTTACGGAGTTTGAAATTGGAGATGTCTTTTTTGGATACCGTTGAAACTGCCTTCTGACCAGTGATGGTGGTAAGTTCTTCGATGGAAATATCCACGAGCTTCTTATCCGCAACGGCCCCATTAACACCGCGGTTCAAACAAATTTTTTCC
>JAYVXJ010000213.1:0-2178 GCA_043785285.1 Chitinophagaceae bacterium | reverse complement strand
CGTCTTTTTGAATAAGCCGGCACAGTTGACGAGCACATCCAATGCACCCCAGTTTTCTTTTATTATTTTTTCGCCCGCAAGAATCGTTTCTTCTACTGCATAACTTCCCTCCAACAGCAAATGATGTCCGGGCGTGAGTTCATTGAGTAAAGATTTCAGTTTTCCCAGCTGAATATCATTCATACAAACATCATAACCCTCGCTGGCAAAGCGAAGAGCCGTCGCTTTCCCGATCCCCGAAGCGGCACCTGTTACCAATACTTTTTTTCTTTTCATCACGATCAGAAACTATTTTCGCCGGCATAAATATTCACAGTAGTATGTAATGATTCTCCTGGTTTCAATAGGGTACACTGATTCATTTGTTTTGCTTTATTCACCTGCATGGGCATCGAACTGCAGGGTTCCAAAATCGCCGTATAATGATCCGGAAAACCGCCAAACGATGCAAAATACCATTGATAAGGAAATACTGCCTTTTCATAGCTGTACCTGAATACATTCCTGCCTTTGTCCATGATCATGCTCATTTCGTTTGTGCCGGTTTCATAGAGGTAAAAAAAATAAATCCCGCCATTTTTACCCGGAACAATCGAAGCATCCGTATTTTCTATCAAGGGCCAGTTGAACTCTTCCAACATGCTGAAACGGGAATATGCAGGGTCAACAACTTGTGCTTTGGCAGCCTTTGTAATTAATTGATCCCCCGCTTCAATATTTAATGCCGCATGCATTTTCCATAAAAAATGCCGGCTGGAATCCGTTTCATTCTTAATTGAATAATCCAGATAAATTACCGGCTGATCCGGATCCATCCGAACAGTTTTTCTATAGTGCAATCCACTTAAAGTTAATTTGCCAAAAACTGAAATCTGGTCATCCAGTAATGAATGATTCAGAAAAGAGGTCCACAATTCTCCGTGATCAGGATAATCAATGAAGTCGATCGTTTCGGGAACATCATTGGGCAGCAGTTCATCAATACCTCCTAAAAAATTACTGTCATAATCCGTCCCTCTTTGCCGGATTTCAAAACTTCCATACTTATTCTTCCACAAAAATTCCTTCTCAAGGCGCTTATTATAAAGGCTGATGATTTTACCTCCCATGGCCGGGACGATTTCAAATATAAGATGATCGTTTTCGCCAGAAATTACCTCAACCTCATTTATCTTATACCGGGAAAAAATCATAGCGCACCGCTTTTACGTAATCAATAGGCTAACTTTTAAGTTACTGTTTTTCAAGCTTTATCAGAAAACCGCCCCCTGGTGCCAGGTGAATAAACATGTTATCACCGTTATTTACGATCGAATCCGTTATAATATAATCTGCCGCATATCGGTCGGCATTTACACCGTCTTTACAAATGACGGCTGTATATTTTGCAGAAGGATTGAGAAAATCAAATCTAAGAAAGTAATCTCTTGCCGTCCAGTCGCTCATGCCCGCGATATACCAGTTATTGCCTTTTTGTCTCGCGGTGACAATGAATTCTCCCACCTTTCCATCTAAAATTTTTGTTTCATCCCAGGTTGAAGGTAAACTGCCCATTAACTCCGTGAACCGGGGTTCCTGCCAGGCCTGCGAAGGGTTGCCGGAAAATATTTCCATGGGATTGTCATATACAACAAACATCGCAAGCTGATGAGAACGCGTACCCTGACTCATCACCATTCCTTCTATGGGTCTGAATCCTTTTTTTGTTGCATTGTTCAGCATGCCCGGTTCATAGTCAAAGGATCCGGCCAGCATGCGTGTGTAAGGCAGGGTTACATCATGCACGGGCGAGGCTTTATCGCTGCCGATATTATATTCGGAGCCGAGTACCCCTTCGCGCGTAACGTTATTCGGATACGTGCGATTGAATCCTTTGGGTGGGTAAGCGCCATGATACATGATCATAAGGTGATGGTCGGCGCAGGCCTTTGCGATCCGGTAATAAAAGTTGACGGTTTTCTGATCGTCGCGATCGATGAAATCAGTCATGATGAAATCCACGCCCCATTTATTGAATCTGTCCAATGCGCTGTCGAGTTGCCTGTCCAGGGTGTACGCAAGAGTCCACATGGAAATTTTTATACCTTTTTCTTTTGCATAAGCAACGATTGAATCCATATTAATATCCGGATTGATCCTGAACATGTCCAGATTGTCACTCCATCCCGCGTCCATCAT
>JAYVXJ010000212.1:0-7310 GCA_043785285.1 Chitinophagaceae bacterium | reverse complement strand
ACAAAGCTGCAGAGCATTAACATGCAGGTGTTTGGTTCTTCTTATCAGATGTCCCGCCATATGCATTTTAATGGGTGTGCAAAGGTACGTATTTTTTTGATGAAAACATACGCCTTAAGAGGGATCCGCCAAATGAAAAATCCCTTAACTGGCATGGGAGCCGGAAGGGATTCATTCACAAAAGCAAATGCTATTAATCAGATCCTGAAATGGGCAAAAGCCTTGTTGGCTTCAGCCATCCGGTGGGTATCTTCTTTTTTCTTGAAAGCGCCGCCTTCACCCTTGCTCGCTGCTACGATTTCTCCGGCGAGTTTGTCGGCCATACTTTTCCCATTCCTGTCTCTGCTGTAACGGATAAGCCATTTAATACTGAGGGAAACCTTACGGTCAGCACGAACTTCAGCAGGAATCTGAAAAGTGGCTCCCCCGATCCGGCGGCTTCTCACTTCCACAGCCGGGGTTACGTTATTCAAAGCCCTTCTCCACACGTCATAACCATTGTCGTTGGTTTGCTTGGAAACCAGGTCAATCGCGTCGTAAAACAGACTGAAAGCCGTATTCTTTTTGCCCTGCCACATCAGGTTGTTTACAAAACGCGTAACCAGGATGTCATTATATTTTGCATCCGCAGCGAGTGGTAATTTTTTGGCCTGTGACTTCCTCATGAGTTAGTTGAAATTATGATACAATATTATTTTTTAGCTGCGGGCTTGGCTCCTGCCTTTTCTTTCTTGGTACCGTACTTGGAACGGCTCTTCTTGCGATCCTTTACTCCGGCGGTATCCAGACTTCCACGAACGATATGATACCGCACACCTGGAAGATCTTTAACCCGACCACCTCTGATCAGCACAATGGAGTGTTCCTGCAGGTTATGTCCTTCCCCCGGAATATAGGCGATCACTTCCACCTTATTCGTCAACCGCACTTTGGCTACTTTGCGCAAAGCAGAGTTCGGCTTCTTAGGTGTGGTTGTGTACACACGGGTACAAACACCGCGTCTCTGGGGACAGGAATCCAGCGCTCTGGATTTGCTTTTTGCCCGTATGATTTCTCTTCCTTTTCTAACTAATTGCTGAATTGTCGGCATTACGAACGCGTTTGAAATTTGGGACGGCAAAGGTAACGGCAAGCCCGTGATTATCCAAATTAAAAATTAGGCTTACACTTTTACAAGCCAGCCATGGGAATCGGGTCTTTTTCCTTCCCGGATCTCGGAAAGGATCTTCTTTACATCGGGGGATGCTTTAAATGAAGAAGGATCAAAAGTCATGCTATAATCCCGGTACTTCAATTCCTTGATATAGGAAATGGTAGCGGCTGTTCCTGATCCGAATATCTCCGTAAGCTTACCGCTCCGGTGGGCGCTGACCACTTCGTCTATGCTGATTTTCCGTTCTTCCACGGTCAGCCCCTGCTCCCGCAACACGGTAATCACACTATCCCTGGTTACGCCGGCCAGAATCGTTCCTTCTTCCAAAGATGGGGTAACCACCGTATTGCCAAATACAAAGAACACATTCATTGTACCCACTTCCTGCAACCATTTATGCTCGAATGCATCGGTCCATAATACCTGGTCATATCCCTGATTCCTGGCTTCCGTAGAGGCCTTGAGACTGGCTCCATAGTTACCGGCATTCTTACTAAATCCAACCCCACCGGGAGCTGCACGGGTGTATTTTTCTTCCACATATATTTTCATGGGCGCCGAATAGTATGGTCCGGTCGGGCTTAGTAAAATCATAAACTTATAAGTAGAAGAAGGTTTCACTCCCAGGGCTGCATCCGTAGCAAACATAAAAGGACGTATGTACAGAGAATAATCTTCTTTTGCCGGAATCCATTCTTTATCCAGGGCAACGAGCTGACGCATACCCTCAATAAAAATATCTTCCGGTACGGCGGGCATTTCCATTCTTTCTGCAGAAATAGTAAACCGTTTGAAATTATCGAAGGGCCGGAAAATAAAAGCTTCTCCGTTTTTATTCCGGTACGCTTTGATGCCTTCAAAAATAGCCTGCCCGTAATGAAGCGCCATGATAGATGGTTCGAAAAGAATAGGCTGATATGGTTTAATGGAAGCCAGCCGCCATACGCCATCCACATAATCTGCTTCGAGCATATGATCACTGAAAAATTTACCAAAAGGTAAATGATCGAAATCCATTTCGGCCAGCCTGCTTCTTTTTACCCGGGTCACCGGTATATCCATCGTCTCCATCATAAAATACTATTTTTGATACTACAAAGAAACAAACATTCCCGGAGCACACAAAACAGACTCCGGTAATTTCACAGATTTATGGGAATCAATAATATAAATCTATCACCTGAACTGCTGGCCGCCCTTTACCCCGATTCGCTGGTTCTGGAGAAGGATCCGCAACAGCCCGTTCGGGAAATTATTCAGGGAAAGCATGGACCTACGCATATTCCACTTGTAACAACAGGCAGGAACCAGGAAGTACAGCTTTCGGCCACTTATCGTTTTCTGGGAAACAATTTGCGGAAAATCTCTTTTGTTGTCCATTATCCGGATGCGGTATTTCTTCCGGAAGATCAACTGGAATTTCTCAGCAGAATGCTTTCTGCCTGTCATTGCACGATAGCCGATATTTCCGTGCTGAATGCAGCCGGAGCCCCAATAGATATACAGGAATTAAGCAAGCAGTTAAATCCGGAAATACTTTTCTTATGCGGCGTTTCCGCTGCATCCGTGAATATTCCGGAATTGATGGAACCCTTTACCATTACCAGACTCCAGGGAATTTCCATGCTATTGCTTCCTGCTTTAAACAACATGAACCAGAAAACGGAGGAGGGTAAACAGCTCAAAACCAAATTATGGAACTGCCTTCAAAAACTGTTCCGGGTATGAAACTGATTTTTGCAACCCATAATCCGCACAAGGTAGAAGAAATTCAATCTGTTCTGGGTGATCAGTTAGAGATCATTTCCCTGAAAGATGCCGGCATCGTACAGGAAATTCCGGAACCACATGATACCCTCCGGGAAAATGCTTTGGAGAAATCAAGAACCATCTACCTGCTTTCCAACGGAAAAGATTGTTTCAGTGAGGATACGGGTCTCGAAGTAGATGATCTCCAGGGTGAGCCGGGAGTAAAAAGTGCACGCTATGCCGGTGAGCCGGTTTCTTTTCCCAGGAATATAGAAAAACTCCTCGGCAAACTCGGTAATTCTACCAAACGACGCGCCCGGTTCCGTACCGTGATTTCTTTAATTCTAAATGATAGGGAATATTTTTTCGAAGGTATCTGCGAAGGCCGCATTCTCTTAAAAAGAAAAGGCAGCAGCGGATTTGGTTATGACCCCATTTTTATGCCGGAGGGAGCCCGCAAAAGTTTTGCAGAAATGACCCAAGCCGAAAAAAATAAATACAGTCACCGGAAAAAAGCAGCTGATAATATGATTCGCTTTTTAAAAAAGGAGATCTTAAACAAATGATCATTCATGTCAAGAATTAAAATAGAGATGCCGGAATTTTTTTCTTTCAACACTTCGTTCCCGGTACGCATAACGGATCTGAATTATGGAGCGCATGTAGGTAATGATACGGTGCTTTCCTTTATTCATGAAGCCCGGGTGCGATTTCTGAAATCACTTGGTTATACAGAACTCAACCTGGAGGGAACGGGACTCATCATGAGTGATGTTGCCATAGAATTCAAAAAGGAAATTTATTATGGGGAGGAGATCATGGCATCCGTTGCTGCCATGGATTTTAACAGAGTAGGATTTGACCTGGTTTATAAACTGGAGAAAAATTCAGGCTCATCCCACATCCTGCTCGCTCTGGCTAAAACGGGTATGGTCTGTTATGATTATTCGGTAAAAAAAATTACCAACCTGCCGGAAGCAGTCAGACAGAAATTAGCTTCCTGATCCTGCATTCCAGATATCCCAACTGGCATCGGCCTGTATCTTCAACATATCCGCACCGTTCTTTACGCGGGCACCCATGGCTTCCCCTTTCTGCAAAAACAAGGTGCTGGACGGATTATAAATCAGATCAAACAGATAATGTGTGGATGTCAGGTATTGATAAGGAAGTGGCGGAAAAGCGTTTATTTCCGGATGCATGCCCAGGGGTGTACAGTTTATGATCAGGGGATGATCGCGGATTATTTTTTCTGAAAGGTCTTCATATTGCAATTGATCCGTAGATGCTGAACGCATTCTGGATACAAATAAAAAACCAATCCCCAGTTTATTCAGCACATAGGCAACAGCCTTCGAAGACCCTCCTGTTCCGAGTATTAGCGCCTTCCGGTCTTCCGGTATCCACTTTTCTTTTACCGATTTCTCAAATCCGATAACATCCGTATTGTATCCGTGCAACTGGTTGTGTTGAATATGGATGCAATTACAGGCGCCGGTTTGCTGCACAACCGGATCCACTATATTCAAATAAGGAATAACGGTCTGTTTGTATGGGATGGTAACGTTCAGTCCACACAATTCCGGATCTTTCAGCACATCTCCTAACTGATGAATATCGGAGATTTCAAAATTGGTATAACTACAGTCCAAAATAGCTTCCTTCAGAAACCTGCTGTTAAAATAATTCCCAGAAAAAGAGTGGCCCAGTGGACATCCGATCAGGCCGAATTTTTTCACTTAGGTGATTTTTTATCCAGAAAGAGATCGAAGGTGTCTCCTCTCAAACCCAGTCGCATGGCCTCGAGAGCCAGCATTTCGGGAGGAGCAATATTGCCGAGGTTCGCGTTGGCACCAATCAACTGAATAAAGTATAACTGCTGCGATTTAAGCGGCGCTTCCCATAATATCTTTTCAGAAGGGATCTGGGTGAGGATTTCCTGAACAAGTCCTTCCCGAACTTCTCCGGTTCCTCTATAGATGCCGATGTTTCCGGATTCGCGCGCTTCAGCGATAACATAACTGGCACCCGCTTTTAATTCAGCCCTCATCTGTTCAATCCATTTATAGGGAGGGATTACGTGTTCAGCATCCTTACTGCCAACTTCACTTAACACCGTAGCATATTTGGTAAGCCTTTCAATCAGCCGGCATTTTTCCGTATGTTCTATATCCACCGATCCGTCGCTCACTTCCATATAACTAACCCCATAGTATGCGCACATTTGTATGTAATCTTCCAGTTGATCCCGGATAAGAAAAGCCTCAAAAAGAGTCCCACCGAAATAAATGGGGATATTATACGATTTGTAAACGGCCAGTTTTTTTTCGAGATCCGGTGTAACATACGAGGTTCCGAATCCAAGCTTTACCACATCTACATGTGGGTGAGCAATACTCAAAAAATTCCTGGTTTCTTCTATGCTCAATCCTTTGTCCATTATCATAGTGAGGCCTATGCTACGTGGTTTCTGAGCTCTTTCCGGTAGCTGACTGAGTGTAAAATTCATCGACAATAAATTTCTGATTAAAAGAATTCCTGAGGCTCAAAAGTAAGAAACCTTTATCTTTTCCTGTACCTGGCAATTACATCTACTATGGATTGAGACTGTAAAAGGGAAGGATTGAGCGCAATCATTTTTTTCAAAAGCTTCGGGGATTTGGAAAGGGCTTTATCCAGATGAAGCAACCCTTCCTTTGATTTTCCCATAGCAAAATAAACGGCACTCATATAAAAAGTCAGCAATGGTTTGTTCCCGGTAATCCGGATAGCCTGTTGGACTTGCTCAAGTGCCTGCATATACATTCCGGCCAGATAAAGGCAACGGACCAGGGCTTCCCATCCGCAAATATTTTTCTGACGCAGTCTCACCACTGTGCCAAATGCCTGTATTGCTTCTTTATATTCACTCAGCTGGATTTTGCATTCGCCAAGTGCCATATAATATTCCGGATGCCTGCTCTGCAACCGGATGGCAGATTCCAGCTGTTTAACGGCATTGGCCCATTGGGCTTCGTTAAGATAGGTACAAGCAACTTTATAGGTTAGTTTACTGTCGCCCTGATTCAGGTGAGAAGCTTTTCTGTAATAGAACCGGGCCTGCGCAAAGTTGCGCTGCTTATCATAGCAATGCCCGATTGCCTCATATATCACATCTTCAGGCTTTGAAAGTTCCAGCACACGTTCAAGGCATTCAATAGCTTCCCTGTATTTTCGCAACCGGATGTAGGCATCGCCCATATTGCGATAGGCGTAGTCGAATTTTTCGTCAATCGCAACTGCATATTTATACCCATCCACTGCTTTTTCATACAATTTCAGTCCCTGGTAAGCGGCAGCCAGATTGAACCAGGCTAGTTCGGAATAAGGATTTTCTTCAATAATATATTGATGAAGCCGGATACTTTCTTCATTACGGCCGGTAAAGTCAGTCCAGAAACAAATTTTATACAGTGCCTCTTCATTTTGGTAATCCTGTTCCAGTATCCAGCGGAGACAATCAAATATTTTATCGAACTCTTCATAATCATCATAAACATCGGCAAGCTCAAAAAGCAATTCAATCCTTTCGGGTCCTTCAAATAGTCCAAGGGCTTCCTGTAACAACACCACTGCTTTTTCCTGCTGGTCGAGTGCCAGATAGGCATCGGTTTTTAATATATACAAATTGATATCTGTCGCATCCAGCAAAGAGGCTCTTTCCAGTATCTGAAGGGCATCATAATATTTACGGGTGGCAATGAGCAGATCGGCTTTCCGGATCAAAAGAACGGAAGAATACGGGTATTGTTCTATCCCGAGTTCTGCGGCTTCCAGGGCCTGGACGAAATCTTCCTTTCCATCGTAATAATCTATAATTTTCTCGAAGCATTCCTCATCCAGGAAACTGTGCTTCCGGCCATTTTTGAGGGCGCCATATTGCTTCAGCAGTTCCTTAATCTCTTCCTGTTCGGGGTGGTATGGATTCTCTTTCATTTAAGGCGGTTATACTAAATTAGGTCATAATCCCTTAATCGCAAATTAATTATGGGCAGGCAACTGACTGAATGTGCGGGTCGTATAAACGTAAAGATGCACAGCTTTCCCACAGAAAAGATCGGTGAATGTGTTAAAAAAGCGGGGAAATAAGTGATGGAAGGTTAAATAATTCAAAAAATTTAGTAGTATCTTTGTGTATGATGTCGTCTACCTTAAACCAACCCATACTTCATACCATCCGCCTAGGCGTGGTGAGTGTCCTGTTAGTGGCGGTAACGGTTCTTGCTTTTGCCAGCAAAGGTGGCGGCGACAAAAAAAAGCATCAGGAATTTGATAATAGCTTCACACCGATTAATACTGCTTCTTCATTTACGTTGAAGAAGACCCCTTCTTATAGTGGAACCCTGATAACTTTCCGGCCCCAGGCCGA